>VXSC01000003.1:0-10219 GCA_009838195.1 Rhodothermaceae bacterium
GAATTTCGCTACCTTAGGACCGTTATAGTTACGGCCGCCGTTTACCGGGGCTTCAGTCGTGAGCTTCGCTGCAAGCAGCTAACCCCCTTCCTTAACCTTCCGGCACCGGGCAGGTGTCACTCCCTATACATCATCTTGCGATTTAGCAGAGAGCTGTGTTTTTGTTAAACAGTCGCTTGGGTCTTTTCACTGCGGCCTCCCCCCGCTTTTAATAGAGGGAGGCGCTCCTTCTCCCGAAGTTACGGAGCAATTTTGCCTAGTTCCTTAGCCACGGATCACTCGAGCGCCTGAGGATACTCTCCTCGCCTACCTGTGTCGGTTTACGGTACGGGCACCTTGAGCAGAATACGACGCTTTTCTTGGCAGCATACTTGGGGCCACTATGCGTTCGTCCGAAGACTCCCGCTACTGTCGTGGTTCAGCCTTAGCGGACGGGCGGATTTGCCTACCCATCCAGCCTACGCACTTCAACGCACATCCGTCTGTGCGCGGACCTTACGCTTCTGCGTCACGCCTTACTCTATTGCTTGTTGGTGGTACGGGAATATTGACCCGTTTTCCATCGCCTACGCCTTTCGGCCTCGGCTTAGGTCCCGACTAACCCTGTTCCGATTAACGTTGAACAGGAACCCTAAGGCTTACGGCGGACAGGTTTCTCACCTGTCTTATCGTTACTCATGCCTACATTTTCTTTTCCAGAAGCTCCACAGCACCTCGCAGTACTGCTTTGCCGCCGCTGGAATGCTCCCCTACCGCTTCCGATAGGAAACCCGGAGCTTCGGTGCCAGTCTTAATGCCCGCAAATTTTCGATGCCGGATCGCTCGACCAGTGAGCTATTACGCACTCTTTAAATGAATGGCTGCTTCCAAGCCAACATCCTGGTTGTTTCAGCAATCCGACCTCCTTTGATCAACTTAGACTGAACTTGGGGACCTTAGCTGTCGGTCTGGGTTGTTCCCCTCTCGGACATGGACCTTAGCACCCATGCCCTCACTGCCGCAAAACGTAGTATCGGCATTCGGAGTTTGTCTGGGGTTGGTACCCGGTGAAGGGCCCTAGCCCAATCAGTGCTCTACCTCCGATACACTATTGCGACGCTGTACCCAAATACATTTCGGGGAGTACGAGCTATTTCCGAGTTTGATAGGCCTTTCACCCCTACCCACAGGTCATCCGGGCACTTTTCAACGTACTGCGGTTCGGGCCTCCACGTGGTCTTACCCACGCTTCACCCTGCCCATAGGTAGCTCACTCGGTTTCGCGTCTACCCCCACTGACTGTGGCGCCCTATTCAGACTCGCTTTCGCTACGGCTTCGTGCCAGAAGCACTTAACCTTGCCAGTGAGGTGTAACTCGTAGGCTCATTATGCAAAAGGCACGCCGTCACCATCCTTATCCAAATGAATGGATAAATCAGGCTCCGACTGGTTGTAAGCGCATGGTTTCAGGTACTATTTCACTCGCCGACTAGGCGTTCTTTTCACCTTTCCCTCACGGTACTGGTTCACTATCGGTCACGGATTAGTATTTAGCCTTACCAGATGGTGCTGGTAGCTTCCCACAAGGCTTCTCCGACCCCGTGGTACTCAGGGACATCGCTAGGATCATTTGTCTTACGCGTACAGGACTTTCACCTTCTTCGGTTCCGCTTTCCAGCAGGATTCCTCTTCAACGCCTGATCCATATTGCAAGCCCTACAACCCCGATGCAGCCGAGACCACATCAGTTTAGGCTGTTCCCCGTTCGCTCGCCACTACTTGGGGAATCACTATTGTTTTCTTTTCCTCCGGGTACTTAGATGTTTCAGTTCCCCGGGTTCGCTTCCAAGGGCCTATGTATTCAGCCCAGGGATGACACTCAGAAAGTGCCGGGTTGCCCCATTCGGAGATCCACGGATCCGAGCTTGTTTGCAGCTCCCCGTGGCTTATCGCAGCTTATCACGTCCTTCATCGCCTGCCCGTGCCAAGGCATCCACCATGCGCCCTTTCTTGCTTATTACCTTTGAGATTTTACACAAGTCAGGTTCGCGAGAACTCCCGGTGGAGGAGTTCTCTGCGCTCGTTTACGCTCGGACGAAAACCATATAGGCTTTCGTCATTTCTGCGTGTTGTTCATATTGGCGAATATCATCATGTCAAAGAACTTGGATCAACCTTCGATCCTAGTGGAGTTAGCCGGATTCGAACCGGCGACCCTCGGTATGCAAAACCGATGCTCTACCATCTGAGCTATAACCCCTCGCATTTAAGGACCGTATTGGGCCTGCGGGGTGGGGCTGGGAGGAGTTGAACCTCCGACCTCACGCTTATCAGGCGTGCGCTCTAACCACCTGAGCTACAGCCCCTGAAATGCGGGATCTGTCCACTTGCAAAACCAGGGGAGAGTATAGCGAGTCCTGCCGATTCGGAAGACTGTTGTCTCAAGGCTCTCTTTAGGAGGTGATCCAGCCGCACGTTCCCGTACGGCTACCTTGTTACGACTTAGCCCCAGTCACTTAATTTACCTTCGGCCGCTCCCTCCAAGGTTGGGTCACGGACTTCGGGTACCCTAAGCTTCCATGGCTTGACGGGCGGTGTGTACAAGGCCCGGGAACGTATTCACCGCGTCGTTGCTGATACGCGATTACTAGCGATTCCGGCTTCATGGAGTCGAGTTGCAGACTCCAATCCGAACTTGGAGTGATTTTATGGATTGGCTCCCTCTCGCGAGGTGGCTGCCCATTGTATCACCCATTGTAGCACGTGTGCAGCCCCAGGCGTAAGGGCCATGATGACTTGACGTCGTCCCCACCTTCCTCACTGCTTGCGCAGGCGGTTTCACTAGAGTCCCCGGCATGATCCGCTGGTAACTAGTGACAGGGGTTGCGCTCGTTGCGGGACTTAACCCAACATCTCACGACACGAACTGACGACAGCCATGCAGCACCTCGCGATCGACCCGAAGGAGGATCCCTTTCAAGACCTGTCCGACCGCGTTCGAGCCTGGGTAAGGTTCTTCGCGTTGCATCGAATTAAGCCACATGCTCCACCGCTTGTGCGGGCCCCCGTCAATTCCTTTGAGTTTCACTCTTGCGAGCGTACTCCCCAGGTGGGATGCTTAACGCGTTAGCTTGGGCGCTGACCCCACAATGAGGGCCAACACCGAGCATCCATCGTTTACGGCGTGGACTACCAGGGTATCTAATCCTGTTTGCTCCCCACGCTTTCGTGCCTCAGCGTCAGTACTCGTCCAGTCGCCCGCCTACGCCTCTGGTGTTCCTCGTGATATCTACGCATTTCACCGCTACACCACGAATTCCAGCGACCTCTCCGAGACTCAAGAACGGCAGTTTCAAAGGCAGTTCCACGGTTGAGCCGTGGGCTTTCACCTCTGACATACCGTCCCGCCTACACACCCTTTACACCCAGTGAATCCGGACAACGCTTGCACCCTCCGTATTACCGCGGCTGCTGGCACGGAGTTAGCCGGTGCTTATTCATACGGTACCGTCAAGCCTCCCTGAGGGAGGTGTTCTTCCCATATAAAAGGAGTTTACGCCCCATAGGGGTGTCTTCCTCCACGCGGCGTGGCTGGGTCAGGCTTTCGCCCATTGCCCAATATTCCCTACTGCTGCCTTCCGTAGAAGTCTGGCCCGTGTCTCAGTGCCAGTGTGGCTGATCGTCCTCTCAGACCAGCTACGGATCGTAGCCTAGGTAGGCTATTACCCTACCTACAAGCTAATCCGACGCAGGCCCATCCTTGAGCGTCCGAAGACTTTCATCACACATCATGCGATGTGCGACAGCATGCGGTATTAGCCACCGTTTCCGATGGTTATTCCCCACTCGAGGGCAGGTTGCCTACGCGTTACTCACCCGTGCGCCACTGTACTTGCGTCCCGAAGGACGCGTTCTCGTTCGACTTGCATGTATGAAGCCCGCCGCCAGCGTTCGTCCTGAGCCAGGATCAAACTCTCCGTAGTTAGAGATTTTGAACTTTTTATGTGAGCACTTATAGCACACTCTTCCTGACTAAATTTGGATTGGCTGTTCCATAACAGAACAACCGGATCCTTGTCTGAATCGACAAAGGACTCGCTATACTCTCAACCTGTCAAAGAACTGTGCCTGCCCCAAAAGGCAGGAGTACCAACGTACGGAATTTTTTTGACTAAAACAAATCTGTGAGGATCCCTGTTTTTCTTTTTTCTCTCCAGCTATAAACCGTGGCACCAGATCCTGCGGTGACGCGTAAAACCGGAAGTTGAAAACAGGGAAAGAACAGACTGGCTAAGCAGTAATTCCGCTATGCTGATCATAGCAAAGACCGCGTCTAACTGTGCCAAAAAATCCGTTGTTCCCAAAATTTCCCGTTTTTGTGATTTTTTTTTATTTTTTTCCTGAGTCCCTGTGAAACGCCTCCCTCTACGGAAGAATCCTTACCTCAAATGGGGCGCAGCACTGCTGATAGTGGTGTTTTTTGCACTATACCTCACGGTTGACCAAGTCATCATGCCTCGAGTCACGCGCCAGAGTGAGGTGGTTTCCGTTCCTGATTTTCGGGGCATGCCCATTTCTGAAGCTCTTTTGGCGATTGATTCTGTCGGACTTGTATTTGGCGACACCACTTCTCGGATCGGGCCGGACAGTCTGCAGGGCTTGGTTGCAGTTCAAACCCCACGCCCAAGTGCATCCGTAAGGCCTAGGCGACGAATCTATCTCTCCATCTATCGTGGATTAGAACAGGATGTAGTCGTTCCTGATGTGAGCACACAATCCCGCCGCAATGCGCGGCTGGCGTTGAGGGCCGCGGGCCTGATCGTCCACGAAGAGCCTGATACGATTCCCAGCCCCGATCCTGGTGCGGTGACGCGCACGGACCCGGTCGCGGGATCTCTTGTCCCCCGGGGGGACAGCGTCACGGTCTGGTATGGGCGCGGCTTGAACCTAAATCGACTTGTCGAAGTGCCTGATGTAGTCGGGCAGCGCCATCACACAGCCGACAGCCTGCTTCGCGCTTTGTTTTTTTGGCCTCGCTTACTGGATCAGGAGGGAGATCCCGACAATCCCCTGATTCTACGACAGTCCCCTGAACCGGGAGAACTCTCGCCGGAAGGATCGGACATCCGCTTGTTTACGACTGCCGATTCCTTGGATTAGAGATTAATGGCGGCAGCGAATCTTCAAACTGATCGCATCTTTAGGGTTGTGGAACTCAAGGGGACCCCGGCTGGCGACCATGCAAGAAATCCGACTGCCGAATGGATATGGCAATCCCTGAAGACTAGGTTGTCGGTCCGTTGATGCACTAGCAGAGACAATGACGCGTCAAAAGGCCCCTACATACCTCTGATACGATTCGATGCCCAGGTCCTAAAGATTAGCACGGACTTGGATTTACTCGGTGAGGTACACCGATAGGCCCTCTTCTGCATCCACATCTACGCGCTCGCGGTATTTGGTTTGCAGCTTGCGTCCGACATAATCAGGTTGCAACGGCATTTCGCGATGCCCACGGTCTATGAGAACCATTAACTGAATTCGGGCTGGCGATCCCATTTCACATACAGCTGCAACCGCGCGGTGCGCGGTTCGACCCGTGTAAAGAACGTCATCAACAATGACCACTACCTTCCCGGTCACATCCTCTGGTTTTTGGCTCGGATCCTCTAAATCCAGCGGAACAGGAACCACACTGCGCCCCGCGATCTCACTGATATGTCGTGCAAGGGCTTGGGCCACAAGAATCCCCTTCGGCACGACCCCAAACAGAACCAATCCTTCAGTGCCCTGATTCCGCTCGTCCACCTCACAGGCGAGGCGTGCAAGTGTTCGTTCAATCCGCTCTTTACCAAGAATCAGTGTGTGCATAAACGGGGCACACTAATTCTGAAACATCGCCTTGATACTGCCCCAGCTCCGTGGAATAGCCGTGGGAGTATAGTTTACTTTGCTCTCCGCTATCCGTTGCCGTAGGCCATTGGTCAATACCGCCTCCAGACGATAATCAACGGTCGCTGCCGGCGACTTGTAAACCTTGTCATCGCGCACCCTGTACGGGGTGTTCACCCCATGCACGGAGATATCCGAAATTTTTGAAAAGTCCTCTGCTTGGCCAGACTTCCGAAAGAGTTCGTACGTTTTGACATCTGTCTCCTCCTGTGCTTCCCAGGTAACCGTAATCACCCCGGCATCGAACTCCGTGTTAAAATAACGGAGCCTAACCGACAGGAAGCTGGACGCAACCAGGAAAACCGCTGCCAAGAAAAACAATGAAACGCGCATACACGCCTGCAATTACTCTGGAAAGAATTCGTTCCCTTTGCTCAGGAACTCCATACCCTTATACACCAGAAGGCTGTCATGTAACCAATCCGGCTGCCCTCTACGGGATTCATCATGCATTGCTTGGGGGTTAATATAAGCCGCGCATCTCTTCTTAACAAGATCCGAGGAGATTACAGCCTCCGTTCATGGGTTTCTTCCACTTTCGTTGCTTGTACGAAGCCTCTGTTTTTCGCTTGACCCTATATGAAATACCCATCGATCCCCTCTGGAACGACGGTGCCGACAGCCTAATTCGAGTCCAAGCTCCGCCCACAGGCTGGAATCAGTGTTTAATTTACCCCGGACTGCTGGCTCTCATCTACGATGGCATCGCAACTGTGTACGTAGACCTTATTAACCGGAACCGTTTTGTCGCAATATTGCGTACCTTCACGTGGTGCGCATTTTAAATATTCACTTGGAAATGGGACCATTGAGTTCCAGAAAATCGACAATTGCTACGCCTTTCACCCCGCTGTTGGCGATGCCAAGAAGGCTAGTTGTTGGTGGTAACGGCGGAGAGTACGTTGCTGACGGCTCCCGGGAAAGGAAGAATCAGGTCAGGCTCGTTGTGACACGACTGTAGGAGTTGTATGGGGCACGGATAACTTCGTCCAAGCGACTGTCCATGATGCGCTTCCCGAAATCTCTTCACTTGTCCAAGCCCTTACCGAGAGCAGGCAGGTCTGCCGAGAGACTTGACAGGGTAACCACGCGCGTATTTCGGGCTATCTTGATACTGGTGATAACATCTCTGCGTACGGCGCCCATGCTCACAGCACAAGTTGCGCCAGAGCATGAGCCGAACGTGATCGTTGTACAGTTTTCACCAGAGGTCTCGTTCGCAAACAAGTCCAGCAGCACGGGACTCCAGACCTTTGACCGTATGGCAGCGACCCTCGGTGTACACACGATTGAGCGTGTGTATCTGTTTCTGGATCATGTGGTGCCAACGCCGAAGACGCGTCGCAATCTAATGGCGCTGCGCCGCACGTATTATGTGCGGTATCACGCCGATGCAGCCCCCAGGCTCGTGGCAAAGCAACTCGACGGCGTGCCGGGCGTGGTCTATGCAGAGCCTGTCCTAGTCAACCACACGTCGGCATTGACCACACGGGAACATGCAGACCCTGATGATCCGAGATTTGGAGGGCAGACGCACCTACGGCACATGTACTTGCCTGAGGCATGGGAAGTGGTTAAAGGTGAAAACCGGTCGCCCCGGGTCGTGATTGCGATCGTGGACACGGGTGGAGAGTGGCGCCACGAGGATCTTGTGGGCAACGTCTGGACCAATTCGGATGAGATTCCAGACAATGGCGAGGACGACGACAACAATGGATTCATAGACGATGTGCACGGCGTCGATTTTAACGACCACGATGACAACGATCCAACACCGCCTTCCCTTGATAATTATCATGGCACCGCCAGCGCGGGTTCAGCGAGTGCGGTGACCGATAACGGTGTGGGCATAGCCGGTCCAGCATGGAACGCCGAGATCATGCATATCTCAGGCTATAGCTATGAAGGCATCTTATATGCAGCCGTGAACGGAGCGGACATCATCAACGCGAGCTGGGTTAGTGGAAGGTCCGGGACGTACCAATCCCTGTTCAGGCTTCCTGACCAAACTCTGAATCTAGCCACGGATATGGGTGCTCTCGTGGTGGCAGCAGCCGACAACCAAGGCCGCAACAACGACGTGCATCCGATCCGTCCAGCCGGACATCCGCGCGTGCTGTCTGTAGGAGCTACAGAAAAAGATTCGCGGGTTAAGGCGGATTTCTCGAACTACGGAAAGCTGGTAAACGTTTTTGCCCCCGGCGTTTCCATTCCGTCGACGTATCGTAACAACGGGTACGATCTGTATGGCGGTACGTCAGCTGCCTCGCCGCTGACGGCCGGTGTGGCGGCCTTGGTGAAGACGCGGTTTCCCGAAATGACACCGGATGCGGTGCGGGAACATGTGCGACTAACGAGCGAGAACATAGACGCGGAAAACCCGGGACTGGCGGGGCAACTGGGTCGGGGATACGTAAACGCGCTTGCAGCGGTCCAAGAGCCTACCTTGCCCGCCGTCCGCCTGAAGAGATGGAGTTGGACGGATAGCGATCGAAACCGCAAGATTGCTTCCGGCGACAGAGTGACCATCACAGCTACGATGGTGAACTACCTCATTGACGCCCGGCAGCTCTCCGTTGGTCTCGTCGGCGCTGAGCCATACGCGTTTCTGGATATGACACTGGCTGAGTCTTACGTCGGATCCCTGGCCAGCGGCGACTCGGTCATAGTCCGTTTCGAGTTTGCGGTAACCACGAACGCGCCCGCCAATCAATGGGTCCGCCTCTACACGCGCGTACGTGAGGGGGCGCATGCGGACGGGCCGGACATGATTAGCCTTCGCATCAATTACGAACTCGATTCCGTTTACGAGAGTCTGAGCGCGTTGTACAGGGCGACGGGTGGCGATAATTGGAACGACAACGACAAGTGGGACTTCACAATTATGCCTACGGAGGACGAACTGTACCGCTGGCACGGGGTCGATCTCTTCAATGGTTTTCTGATCTGGCTGTTTCTGAGTTACAACAATCTAACGGGCGAGATTCCGGCGCAATTGGGGAACCTCCTGCATTTGCAAATGCTGAACTTGTCGAATAACTCGCTTTCTGGTGAGATTCCGAGCGAACTGGGTGATCTCTCGCAGTTGCAGCGGCTGAATCTGTCGCGCAATACTCTGACCGGACCGATCCCGCCCGAATTGGGTGATCTCTCACAGTTGCGGAGGCTGGAGATGCATGAAAACGCTTTGACGGGAGTACTGCCGAGGAGTCTCCTGCAACTGGACAAGCTTGAAACCTTCTACTTTGGCGGCCAGGATCTGTGTGCGCCAAAGGACAACGAATTCCAGGCGTGGCTAAGCAGCATTCGATACGTAGATGGTCCCACATGTACGGCGCTGCAGTTTGCTGACGGAATTGCAGACCACACTTTCACAGAGGGTGCGGCAATCGTAGAGATTGTGCTTCCCGAAGCATCCGGAGGGCAACTGCCCTACGTCTACACATTGGAACCGGCACTGCCTGCCGGTCTCATTTTCGAGGACAGCTCGCGGACGATTAGTGGCGTACCGGCGGAGGGTGCCGCTGCCGTGCTTTACACCTATTCCGCCGTGGACAATGGCGGAGCCTCCGTGAGCCTGACGTTCACCCTTGCGGTGGCAGCAGCGGTTTCGTTTGAAGACGCAGTGGCAAACCAGTCCTATCCGCGTACCCATCCGATTGCCCCCTTGGCACTGCCCGAAGCTGTTGGCGGCGTGCCGCCGATTGGCTATGCGCTGACTCCAAAGCTGCCGGCAGGAATAAGCTATGACGCATCCACGCGTACGATCAGCGGGACGCCGAGGCAGGTCACGGCGGCCCCCGTGCCGTACACATACAAGGCGATCGATACCAACGGGTCTGCGGACAGTTTGCACTTCAATATTGAAGTGTATTCGCCGGTGGCTGTCGAGCGCGAGGTGTTGCCGGAAATGTTTGCCGTGCGCGGCAATTATCCCAATCCGTTTCGGCAGTCGACGCGCCTGGTGTTTGATCTTCCCTGGTCGGCACGCGTGACGGTTGAGGTGATGGATGTGGCGGGCCGTCGCGTGTTAACCGTACCTGCGGAGAGTCTTCCCGCCGGGTGGAGACGCGGCATTGAAATAAGCGGAAGGGCCCTGCCCTCGGGACTGTACCTGTACCGCCTCATAGTAACGTCGCCCGAGAGCACATCCACGCACGCGGGCCGCCTCCTGCGCATCAGGTAGCGGGGGGGGGGGGGCGGGGCCGCCGCGGCCCCGCGGGGTTGGGGGGGCGGGGGGGGGGGGGGGGGCGGGGGGGGGGGGGGGGGGGGGGGGGGCGGGGGGGGG
>VXSC01000003.1:10229-42093 GCA_009838195.1 Rhodothermaceae bacterium
CCGCGCCCGCGCCTCCCCCCCGCCCCCCCCGCCCCCCCCCACCCCCGCGCGCCCCCCCCCCCCCCCCCCCCCCCCCCCCCCCCCGCCGCGCCCCGCCCCCCCCCCCCCCCCCCCCCCCCCCCCCCCCCCCCCCCATCCCCCCCCCCCCCCCCCCCCCCCCCCCCCCCCGGCCCCCGCGCCCCCCCCGGGGGGGGGCCGGGGGGGCGCCCCCCCCCCCCCCCGGGACCCCCTAGAATGTCGGCTGCCTTTGCTGCTGCGGAGGCCGGTGTTGTCGGCTCAGTGCGGATACACGGCGCATGAGATCCGAGCTATCACGAAACATGCCTCTCACTTGCACGGTTGGATCCGAGTCCAAGCGGTCACTCACAGCGATCAGGTTACGGACCTGCATGACCCATGCAATTCAGGGCCCAGGCCTTCTCAATTGTCCTTCTCCTTGCCTACTTCGGCTGCTCGCCGGTTGTTGACCCGGAAGTGGAGCCAAGCTGCGCCGGCACCTTTGAGGGCAAGACATTCGCGCATCATGTGATTGGGTTCTATCCTGCCTACAGGCATGACGTGACACCCATCTCTCAAATTCGGTGGGATATGCTCACGCGCGTGATTTATGCTTTTGCCATTCCACGCGCGGACGGATCGCTTGACACGAGTCGGTTGACACAGGTCGGAACATTGGTGTCGACCGCACATGCGCACGGTGTGGAAGTGTACGTATCGGTGGGAGGCGGAGGCAGTTCAGAGGGTCTTACTGCCCTTGCTGCAAACGACGATACCCGCAGGGTTTTCGTAGAAACGGTCGGCCAATACCTGGAGACACACTGCCTCGATGGAGTTGACATCGACTGGGAGCATTGGACCAAGGACAACGCCAATATGCCGGTACCTTCGGAAAAGGCGAGCCTGGTCAGCTTACTGCAGGATTTGCGGGCTGCTTTGGACGGTCCCAAGATATCGCTGGATGTTTATCCTGGAGACTGGTTCGGTCGGCACTACGAAGACGTGCACCCGCTTGTGGACCATGTGCATGTGATGAGCTATGACTTTTCTGGGCCTTGGTCAGCGCCGGGACCGCATTCCTCATTTGAACAGGCCATCGGTTCAGGGTCCTCAGCCTCCTCGACGGGTCTTGCGTACTGGACGAACTACCGCGGGTGGCCGAAGAACAAGCTCGTGCTTGGCGTGCCGTTCTATGGCCGGGATTTTGACGACCGAGGAGGCGCGGGCATCACCTATCGCGACATCGTCGCCCTACATTCCGATGCACCGGACATGGACCGGGTTGCGAACATCTACTACAACGGAGTGCAGACGATCACCAACAAGGCACGTTACGCGATTGACAATGGTTTCCCCGGAGTAATGATCTGGGAGATTGCGCAGGACACTGAGGATCCTGCGACGAGCCTGCTGCATGCCATTGATGCCGTGGCGAACCCCTAGCCCGCAGACAGCAGCAGATGATGGTGTCGCCCGTAGTTCATACCGTGATATACTGAAGCGCGAACATGTAGGGCCGTTGCCGGCAGACAACGGTGGGAACGGCAATCGTAGAGTCCGGGTTGGAATTGGGAATGTTTTCGCCGGAAAATCCCGTTGTGCGCAACCATTACGACCTCATAGTGGTTAGCGGAGTTTGGGGCATTCCCAATGTTTCTGGTGCCTAAAAATGGGGTTTACGCCCTGCCTCTAAGTAATTTGAAAGATGATGTTGCGTTTTACTTTGTTTCTCTTACTCGTATCCCTGCCCTGTGTATCTGTAGCCCAGTGGACCGCCGAAAATCCCGGCAGCGACAATGTGGCAGTCCTGGGACATATTCCACTAGGGCCTCGACTCAGCGTGGCAGACCTTGACATGGAGCAGGAGTTGTCGCGCCCCTTTGTCTATGTCTCCCGCATGGTCTATGGAGATGAGGGAGACAAAGGCACCGACATCATTGACATCTCTGACCCTGCAAATCCAAAGGTGATCTACCGTTGGAGGATAGAGGAACAGGATTTGCACCTGAGGACGGGAGGAATGGATGTAAAGTACTTCAAGTGGAAGGATCGCTATTATGTTGTACAATCCCTTCAATTTGGTGCCGGCGGTCCCAATAATGACCTGGGAGCCGTGATCCTGGATGTGACTGGCCTGCCCGACTCCTCTCAGGTCCGGGAAGTTGCCAGAATTCGGGAGCCGGAATTACCTGGCGGATTCCACAATATTTTTGTCTACGCCCATTCAAATGGACGTCCCCTTTTGTTCAGTACGGTTTCCGGCCCCTTTGCGCATGTATATGATCTCGGGAATATCGTTGAAGGAAACCTGGATATGGGGCTGATCGCTCGTGTCCCCATCCCCGAAACCCCGCTCGGCCGTGGTCGTGCACGAGGATATCACGACTTCTACGTCGGGTATCACACGGAAACGGGTCAGGACCGCTTCTACGGGGGAGGGCTTGGGGGATACTTCGTCTACAATATCACGGACCTGCAGCAGCCCGAACTGCTGGTGACTCTAACAGGAATTAGCGGAGTTCGCAATGGACACACCTTCACCCCGTCCCCGGATGGGCGATATGTGATCGCCGAAACCGAATACCGCTATGCTCCGCTTCGCATTTTCGACCTAAAGCCGGCCCTGGACGGCAACGTGTCCAACATTCGCAATCCGATCAGTGCGTGGACAGCGGATTGGCGTAATCTGGTTCACAATCACGAAGTCCGCTGGCCGTATATCTTCGTGTCTGGTTATCTGGATGGATTGCAGGTCTTTACACTCGTCGACCCACATAATCCAACCACCGTAGCCTACTACGACACCTATCTCGGACCACCAAATACAGACCGGTATCCGGTTTTCAACGGGGCTTTTGGTGTAGATGTGCGGAATGCTGACGGCTTAATCGTGGTCAGCGACATGTCCACCGGTTTTTGGACCTTCCGTATGGATGCGTTCCAGGGATGGCATGGTGACGACTGGGATGTCCCCAACATTTCCAGCGTTCAGGACTGGGATCGTTTGCAATGATTTCGATTCCATTCCTTCTGTTGGCGCTCCTGACGTTGCCCTCCGGTGTGCTTCCGACAAACACCTGTACGGACGATTACTACATGATTGATCTCGTCCCGACTCGCCGCGTTCCTGCTGCGCACCAGGCGGAAGGAGTTGCAAAACTTTCTTTCGCCCCCTCCCCATTCGGTATTACTCTGGACTCAGAGGGGAATTATCTCTACGATGTTGTTCTTCAAGTAAACCGCCTGGAGCTCGTAGGAGGACACGAGTACACGGCATGGCTTTCCACTCCCGACTTGAAAAGCATAACTCGACTCGGGCGCCTGTCTCATGACGGCCAGGTGGCTGGTCAGGTCTCCTGGAATAAATTCCTCGTGATTATTACCCTCGAACCAGCCGGAAGCATGTCGGAGCGTTGGACAGGACCCGTGGTTATGCGGGGGCTTTCCCGCAGTGGCCTCATGCACACGATGGCGGGACATGGCCCATTTGAACAGGAACCGTGCACTGTCTACGGTTACTATTAGCCCATGAAGGCTGCTCTGGGGTTCATTTTCGCCGGCTTGATTGCCCCCTGTGCACTCTCTCAACACGAGCATCATGGGCATATGATGTCCCGTGCACCTAAAGACAGTGTGGTGTGGCGAATGCCTCCAATGGACATGAGCATGCCGATGCTGCCAGGACTGGAGACTGCACTCCCGCCGACCAGCCCCCATCTGCCTCTACAGGATGAGACCATCCCGGTCGCCACACCCGGTCTAGTCCTGGAGCTCGCTGACCAAGATACATTATATCTTTCTGCCACAACCGTTCGACGTACGATTGCCGGACAAGAGGTGGTCATGTTTGGCTATAACGGGCAATACCCCGGGCCTTTACTGAAGGTCTCCGAGGGATCTACGGTGACGGTCGTATTCGAGAACGCCCTCGACGAGGCCACCACGGTGCATTGGCATGGTCTCCGACTGGAGAACCGGTTTGATGGAATTCCCGGCATCACCCAGCCTCCTGTCACGGCGGGAGAGGACTTTGTGTATCAGCTCCGCTTCCCGGATAGCGGACTCTTCTGGTACCATCCGCATATTCGCGAAGACGTGCAGCAGGACCTTGGGCTCTATGGCAACCTGCTGGTCACTGCAGAGGCTCTTGACTATTACAGTCCCGTAAACCAGGAAGAGGTCCTTCTTCTAGACGACATCCTGATGGATGAAAGCGGCCTTATCCCCTATGGAAAAGAGGCTCCAACCCATGCGCTCATGGGGCGATTTGGGAACGTGATGTTGACTAACGGGGTGACGGATTACCAGTTTGACGTGGACCAGGGAGGTGTGGTGCGCTTCCACCTCACAAATGTGGCAAATGCCCGCTCGTTCAACGTGAGCTTCCAGGGTCTTCCGATCAAGGTTGTTGCCTCTGATGTCAGTCGTTTCGAAAAAGAGGCCTGGGTAAGAAGTGTTGCCATTGCTCCGTCAGAACGCTATGTCATAGAGGTTCTCTTTCCTGAGCCAGGTCCAGTAGCGATCACGAATACGATCCAGGCCATCGACCACTTTCGGGGTGAGTTTTATACAAGTGTGGACACGCTTGCACTTGCGCTTGTTGGGGGTTTGCCCCCTCCAAATGACTATCGCTCGTCCTTCGAGGTGCTCCGAAGCTACGAGGAGGTTACGGCAGATATTGATTCTTTCCGCCGTCATTTTGACCAGCCTCCCGATAAGTCCCTTACGCTGTCTCTGCACGTGAAAAACCTCCCGTTGCCAATCATGCTCTCCATGGAGATTGACACGCTCTATATTCCACCTGTTGAATGGAACGATGCAATGCCGATGATGAACTGGCTCTCAACTGGTACACAGGTTGAATGGGTTCTGCGTGATATGGAGACCGGACTTGAGAATATGGCGATTCAATGGAATTTTCGTGTCGGCGATGTGGTCAAAGTGCGCATTTTCAATGATCCCCGAAGTTTTCACCCGATGCACCATCCGATTCATTTCCATGGACAGCGCTTTCTGGTCCTTGAAATGGATGGAGTCCCGAATCAGCACCTGGTCTGGAAGGATACCGCTACGGTGCCCGTAGGGTCAACGGTAGATTTTCTTGTAGACATGTCGAATCCAGGAAACTGGATGGCACACTGCCATATTGCTGAGCATCTTCAGTCCGGAATGATGCTTGGCTTTTCCGTGAGGGAACGAGATTCTGCTCGTTGACTGAAAATCCCCCTGAGTTTCGTATTTTCGTTTTCCCAAATCCTTGACTTTTCAATCCCAATAACATGTCGTTTTTACGCTCTTCTCTTTTCGTTTTCGCAGGTATCTTCGCCATCATACTTACCGGCTGTAACCCCAGAGCCGTTGAAACTCTGGTTGTGTCGGCTCCCGAGTCTCTGGAGACCAATCAAGCTGGCGACTTTACGGCTTTTGCCAATGAAGATGCTCGCCCGCCGGTGGTCTATTCTTGGTCATTTGGTGATGGCGCAACCGCGGACGGCACTGCCGTGAACCACGCTTATGCACAAGCAGGCTCCTACACGGTAGTGGTTGAAGCCAGCAATCGTGACGGACGTTTCTCTGTCTCTGAAACCGCCACCGTCTTGGTGATGAACCCACCTGTTCCTGCACAGGTCTTGGCCCTGTCGGCCAGTTCCACCAGTGTGGATACTCAAACCCCGGTCGAATTCAGTGCAAATGTCCGCGGTGATGCTCCTCTCACCTATAGCTGGAGCTTTGGAGACGGCACTTCGTCCGACTCTCCTAGACCTCAACATACATATATGTCTGCAGGGGAATATGCTGTCTCGCTGGAAATTTCCAACGAACATGGACGGGACGCACGCACATTGAATGTGTCTGTCACTCAATTTGAACCACCCTACTGTGCAGATATTGCAGAAATGAGCACCGTCTTTTTTGAACGCAATTCAAGTGTACTCTCTGATGATGCAATGCTGGCGTTGGCGGACAATCTGGAGATCCTGGGCGAATGTCTGAACTTAAATGTACGTGTGGAAGGTATGGCGAGTCCCTTGGAGCGCAACCCACAGACCCTTTCCGAAGACAGGGCACGGGCATTAACTGATCACTACACTTCCAATGGGATCGGAGTAGAACGGATCACAATGCTTGGATTAGGAAGTGCTGACGGGACCTCGAAGAAAAGTGGTGCGGATCAGTTCCGTCGCGCAGATACCATCCCGCTTCGCTAACTCACGCACCAGCCCCTCTCCACAGCGCCACCCTCTCCGATTGTGACGAAGTTGAGGTCGGTGCCTGTGCGGAGCTTGGTGATGTAGATTATTTGGCCAACATGCATGGAGAAGTGTTCAACTGCGTGGTAGATCGCTCCTAAAACCGTGACACTGACTCCCTGAATCGTCACCTTCTGGTTCAGGGAGTCAGTGTTCAGCGCCTCCAAGGTTTGTGTCTTCTGGCGAACGGTTTGCTGCAACTCCTGGAACAGGGTTACTGCATCTTTTTCCTCACTTGCGGAGAACTCTCGATCTCGCTTGCGGTGGTCCTCTCCGCTGCCGATCCCTACAACAATCCACTGGTTCAGATTGCCCGCCAAATGAAGCAGCAGATTCCCAACACTATTTGATATGTCGTTGGGTCTCCACCAAAGATCTGCTTCTGGAAGAATTTCCAGGCAGGCTTGGATTTTCGGCAGATAATCCTTTTCAATGAGCTTTCGGGAGTGTTGAATAAAGCTTTGCGTTGCCTTCATAGATATTTTCTGTTTCGAAATCAATCGCGATACTGGTTCATGAATGGATCATCTCTGGCCCTACTTCCCATAATTCCTGACCTCGCGTTCCCACTGTCCACTCCAGTGCTGAGAGTTCTAAGGGTACCATTCCTACGTCAACCCTAGATATCTGTCACGTCGTCGGGTCTATGCATGCGGTAGCCGACCCGTGGCTCGGTGAAGATGTACGTGGGGTTGCTGGGATCGTCGCCCAGTTTGTCTCGCAGTTTTTTCACGAATGCCCGAATCCGTCGCCTACTGTCGGTACCGTCAACCTTGTCCAATCGCCATACGTTACGCAATAGGATTTCATAGGTCACGACCCGACCGGCATTGGTGGACAGGATGCGAAGCAGATCGTACTCAATGGCGGTGAGTTCCAGCGGAACATCGCTCAAGCTCACCCGGCGTTCCTCGTAGTTGATCACAAGCGCCCCCGACTGGAACGTTTCTGGGAATGCGTCGCTCTTGCGCAGTGCCGTCTGGATCCTGGCCACCAGTTCCGTGGGTGAAAACGGCTTCACGATGTAATCGACCGCTCCCATCTCCAAGGCCCTTGCAACCGTTTCATCCCGGCCATAGGCAGACAGGAAAATAACCGGCCGGTCTGTCAGCGCAGGAACCTTTTGCATTAGCTCGATGCCGTCCATCTCGGGCAACAGCAGGTCCAGAAGTGCCAGATGGGGGCTGTGCTCATCAATCAGGTCGGACACTTCATTCGGGTCGCCGGTGGTCAGCAGACGAAACCCGGCGTCATTGAGGGTTGCCCGTACAAGCCCCAGAAACTGAGGGTCGTCGTCCACCGCGAGGATGAGCGGCTTCCGCTGGTCCGCGCGCCGCCGATGCGTCGAGGCCTCCATCGCGCCATGTCCGGCCTCCTCGACCAAAGGAATCGTGAAGGTGAACCGGGTGCCTCGTCCAGGTCCGGCGTTCTCGGCTCGGATTCGGCCACCGTGGGCTTCGACCAATCCCTTGCAGATGGCCAGACCCAGGCCGACCCCACGTGGCCGGTCCCCACCTCCGGTGTACTTCTGGAACAGGTACGGCAACTGCTCGGGCGCCACACCTTGGCCTTCGTCCGTGACCGAAATCGCGACATGGACACCATCACGCACCGCACCGACATGGATGACCGACGACTCGGGAGCGTACTGGGATGCATTGGAGAAGAGGTTGTTCAGCACCTGAACGATGCGGTGTTCGTCGGCCATCACACGGGGCAAGTCCAGTGGCAGGTCGATGCGGATCGTCTGCCGGCCACCACCACTTAGGAATGTGGTCCGGGCCTGCTCCACCAGTTCGGCCACATTTACCGGCTTGGAATCGACCGACAGCATGCCGGAGTCAATGCGTCCCGCATCGAGCAGGTCGCTGATTAGATTGTCCATATGATCCGCCTGCACTTCGATGATCCGGAAGAATTGCTGCATCTCGGTCCGGTCCAGCACCCGCGAACTCCCCAACACGGTCGCCGCCGAACCCTTGACGGCCGCGAGCGGTGCACGCAGTTCGTGGCTGACCATGCCCAGAAATTCCGCTCGCAACCGGTTCAGTTCCTGGAATGGCGCCAGATCCTGCATGGTGACGATCATCGACTCGACCGCGCCAGCGTCGGAGTGGATCGGGGTGCAGTTGATAAGCATCGTAATTCTTCGGCCATCGGGAACCGACAGTACGACCTCCTCGGCACGCACGGTCACGGCGTCATCAATCACTCGTTTCATCGGAAATTCCGCAAGGGAAACTTTGCGCCCGTCGGAGGAGCGGCACGTGATTACCTCCAACAGCTGCTCCAGGCGATGGCCAGGTGTGCGCAGTCCCTCGACGATCCGCCTCCCCTCCCGGTTGAGTAACACCGGCTGAGCCGTCTTCGCATCAAAAACCACCACGCCCACCGGCGAGGTATCGACCAGCGCCTCCAGACTCGAGCGCGCCCGCTGCTCGTCCCGGTGCGTGCGGGCATTCGCAATGGCCGCCGCCGCCTGGGAGGCGAACAGCACCAGAACCTCTTCGTCCTCATCGGTAAACTCACGACCGCCCTGCTTCCTTCCCAGAAAAAACGTCCCCACATGCACGCCGCGGTGACGCATCGGCGTCGATTGGAAGGTCTTCGGGAGCATCGGGTGCGGAGTGTAGCCAATGGAGCGGATGTAGGTAGGCACATCGGCCAGTCGCAGCGGCCCGGGAAGATCCCTAAGGTGCTCAAAGAAACGCAACGCGGGTTCCCACTCCTTCAACAGCTGCTCTTCGTCCGGGGTAAACCCCGACGTGACGAAGTCCTGCGGCTGCCCCGTCTCATCAATGGTCGTGATCACGCCGTAGCGGGCGCCGACCAGGTCGCGCGTGCTGGTCAGTATTTCGTCCAGGACCGTATCGAGATCGAGGCTTGAATTGACACACAAAACTGCTGCGCTCAATCTGGAAAGGCGCTCGCGCAGCGCCTGGATCTCCGAGTCCACCTTGTTGGATTTATTCATTTGTCCGCATTTCGATTTGGGTTGAAAGAAACTCCGGGTCTCGCACCGTGCACCGGCCGATCAGGCGATCAGGATGCTTCAATGCTCTGGCCCAAAGTACAATTTAGCATGAATTAACAATAATATAACCAATATCGTCCATTATATAACAATTAAAGAACATAATTGACGAAAATAATACTTGAAGCGTTACTATCTTGGAGGGGCAGTCTGTTTATAGCGATGTGATGATCCGCTGGTTATACAATATTCGCAAGGCGAGTGCGGTGGGTGAGAAGGATCGAGCTTCTTACCAGACACCTGACTGTGCCGATTGTTGCCCTCCTGTCGCCAAACATTTCCACCTGATCACTGCGCCCCGCCAACGCGCCAAGAATGAATTGTGGAGAGAGAGACAGATCCCGTGCGAAGTAGCCGTCATCTCGTGTGAAAAACTAAATCACTCGGTCTCATGGGATGTCAGTGCTCAGACACAGAGAAGATCTGCAAAAAATTTTGAAACGGTTCAAATTATGCCGCTCTCTCATTGCATAAATGGTAGAGAATCCCAACCAGTGGGATTCCTGTGCTATTTGCAGCAGCTACCCGGTACTGCCGCCGCCCCCCCCCCCCTTTTTTTTTGACGGATCATGAAACTTCAAATGGCCCATGAATCCGCCCACTGCTTTTCGTGCCAGCTTGTTAGAGTGCCAAGGGTCCTTAACTAGGTCCAGGCGACGATTCCGCACGTTACCCTTGCACCTGGGCGCTGGCATCAGGGTAGCCCAGATCGGTTGGGTGCTCGGCATTTTGGTCATACTTCTCGTTTTCACCGAGCAGGCCACAGCTCAGACCCTCACGGTGTCGCCAACGAATTTGACCATTGGCGAAGGGAGTACCGGCACCTATACGGTCGCCCTAACCGCGCAGCCTTCTGCCGACGTTACGGTCACAGTAACAGCTGCTGACGCTCCTTCCAGATGTGGTGACGGGCACGGCGCCTCGTGCAGGAATAAATCAGGGGTGGCGACAGTTGATAAGACGAGCCTGACGTTTACAACCACGGATTGGTCAGTGGCACAGACCGTGACCGTAACAGCGACCGATGAGGACATGGCTGGTATCTTCAAGTTTGCCGAGATAACCAATCAGGTGAGCGGCGGGGGTAATTCGGTTACGGTCCTTATTACCGTGACTGACGATGACTCGCGTGGTGTGACGCACTACCAGATGGCAAGTGATGGGACCGTTGGAACCAAGTTCGCGGCCATTAGCTT
This sequence comes from Rhodothermaceae bacterium, assembly GCA_009838195.1. Lineage (NCBI taxonomy): Bacteria > Pseudomonadati > Rhodothermota > Rhodothermia > Rhodothermales > Rhodothermaceae > Rhodothermaceae bacterium. The sequence continues at coordinate 20,708 of VXSC01000003.1, forward strand.
GTACGAGGGTCATGGCGATTCGGGGTTCTACATTGAGCTGAATACGGAGCCAACCGCGACCACAACCGTCACGCCCACGAGCCGCCATCCGGACTCCCTGTCGGTGACTTCAGAAGCCCTGACCTTCACGCCAGAGAATTGGAATACCCCGCAACTTGTGACCTTCACTTTGATTGACAATTTGATCGACGATGGACAAAAAGGTGGGGGGCATTTTATGTACAAAGTCGCAATCGACCTGACACCCAGTGGTACGGGATCGGACTACGTTGGACAAGGACTCGTGCCCTTTACCGTCAGCTTCGTGGACGATGATACGCGCGGTGTCGAGCACTACGAGGTTGCAAGTGATGGGACATCCCTTGGAGATCCAAGTTGGTACGAATCCCTCTGGGATTATGATCGCGAATGGGGCTTTTACATTGAACTGACTTCGGAGCCGACCGCGACCACAACCGTCACAGCCACGAGCACCCAGCCGGAATTTCTGACGGTGATTTCGGAACCCCTGACCTTCACATCTGAGAATTGGAATACCCCGCAACCCGTGCGCTTCAATTTGGTCGGCAATGAAATCGACGAGGAGGGTAAAGGCGTCCATAGAATACGCAAGGTCGATGTCGAACTGACACCCAGTGGGACGGACTCGGACTACGATGGAGAATCGCTTACGTCGTTTCCCGTCTACATCTGGAACGACGATGTTGCCGGGATTGCCCTCTCGCCCACCGCTCTGACGATCTCCGAGGGGGAGGAAGCGCAGTACACGGTGAAGCTGTCATCGGAGCCGACAACATCAGTAACGGTGGAACTCTCCGGCCTAGAAAGGACGACCCTGACTCTGGATAAGACAAGCTTAACCTTCACTCCGGCGAATTGGCGCGTGCCACAAACCGTGATGGTGACCGCGGACGAGGACGCGGACGGCGAGGATGAAACCGTAACTTTGGCACATACGTCTTCGGGAGGCGAATACGACGAGTTGACGGCAAACCTGCCATCGATGGTGGTCGATGTGAACGCATGGCCCGCTGTGTCGGCGTCATGTGACCCGTGTACCGTGTCCTGGGGTCGTCCGGTAACCCTGGCGACGACTGCATCCGATCCGGACGGAGACCCGCTGTCCTACGAATGGAGTGCGCCACGTGGACATTTCGAAGGGCGGACCGATGCCTCGACCAATGTCTGGAGGGTGCCGTCCGAAGTCGGGTACGTGGCGATCCAGGTACAAATCTCGGACGGACAGGGCGGTTCAGTATCAGCCGTCGCCGCCGTGGAAGTGGTGAATGCGGCGCCACAGTTCCTACAGAGCGTTCGCTTCAAGTTGCCAGAGAACCGGGATGGCCGCAGCCAGCCCGTCGAGCTTGGGCAACTGACCGCGTCGGATCTGGACGGAGACTCGCTGACATATTCTCTCGTGTCTGGAGACCGAGATCTCTTCACTGTGGGGGACGAAGATGGTGCATTGTCGTACGTCGGACCGGCGAAGGACTTTGAAACCGATCCAGACCCGTTCGACCTGACCGTGCGGGTGAGGGATGGACTTAGTGCGGAGGCAAGGGCAGATGTCATCGTCACGGTGGTTGATGTGAACGAACCGCCCAATGCTTTGGCATCGTGCGACCCGTGTGAGGTGCCGCGCGGTGGTGCGGTACGTTTGACTATGACCGCATCAGATCCGGATGGTGATGTGCTGGCGTGCAAATGGAATGCCCCGAATGGCCACTTCGTCGGACGAACCGACAGCACCGTTGCGTACTGGATCGCCCCAGATGAAGCCGGGCATACGACCATCAGTGCCGCCGTCGTAGATGGGCGGAGTGGTTCTGCGTTTGCTACCGTCGACGTGGAGGCGTTCAACGCGGCCCCGCAATTTGGGCCGGACGTCTATCACTTCGAGTTGCAGGAGAACCTGGACGGCCGGCAACGGCCGATCGTGCTGGGGCAACTGAGGGCGTCGGACCCCGATGGCGATGCGCTGACGTATTCCCTGGTGTCCGGGGATCGAGAGCGCTTCTATATACGTGCGGAGGACGGCGTGGTGACGTACGTCGGCCCTGGTGAGGATTTCGAAACCGGTCCGGGTCGGTATGACCTGACCGTGCAGGCACAGGACGCGGGTGGGGCGAAGGCCGAGGCAACGGTATATGTTGTGGTGACCGATGTGAACGAAGAGCCCGCCGTTTCCGTATCGTGCGATCCGTGCACGGTGTCACGGGGCGGTGAAGTCCGCCTAGCTGCGATGGCATTGGATCCGGAGGGTGATGTGCTGACGTATGAATGGACGGCACCGGATGGCCGGTTCGGCGGACGGACCGACAGCTCAGCCGTGCGCTGGACGGCCCCGGATGTGATTAGGAACGTTACTATCAGCGTGCGGGCCGCAGACGGGAGGGGCGGTTCCTCGCTAGCTACCGTCGGAGTGAAGGTGGTCAATGCGGCGCCCGTTTTTTCGCATAGAATCTATCCCTTCGAACTGGCAGAGAACTTGGACGGCCGCAGCCAGCCGGTTAAGCTCGGACAACTCACGGTGTCGGATCCAGACGGCGATGCACTGTCGTATTCCTTGGTGTCCGGGGACAGAAGCCGTTTCACCGTGGGGGTGGAGGACGGAGTCGTAACGTACGTCGGCTCAGGGGAGGACTTCGAGACCGGCCCAGACCGATATGACCTGATGGTTCGGGCACGGGACGCGGTCGGAGGAAAGGCAGAAGCAGAGGTTACGGTCACGATAACCGATGTGAACGAAGAGCCCGCCGTTCTGGCATCATGCGATCCGTGCGCGGTGTCACGGGGCGGTGAGGTCCGCCTGACTGCGACAGCATCAGATCCGGACGGAGACGTACTGACCTACGAATGGAGTGCACCAAACGGCCACTTTAGCGGAAGAGCCGACAGTTCGGCTGTACGCTGGACAGCCCCGGATGTGGCCGGGAGCGTGATCATACGTGTGGAGGTTGCAGACGGGCAGGGTGGCTTGGCATCCGCTACCACTGAAGTGAACGTCGTCAATGCGGCACCGCGTTTCTCACAGAGCGTCTATTCCTTTGAGCTGGCGGAGCATCTGGACGGCCGGCAATTACCCGTCGAACTCGGGCAGCTCACGGCGTCGGATCCAGACGGCGATATGCTGACGTATTCCCTCATGTCCAGGGACGAAAATCGCTTCGCCATACGTGCAGATAACGGCGTTGTAACGTACATCGGCCCAGGTGAAGACTTTGAAACCGGTCCAAGCCAATATGACCTGATGGTGCAGGCACGTGATGCGGCCGGAGGAGAGGCACAGGCGGAGGTTACGATCACAGTGACCGATGTAAACGAGGCGCCGGTTGCGATTGCCATCATCCCGGATCAGATGCTTGATGAAGGAGGTTCCGCGGTGGAGGTGACTCTGTCTCCGTATTTTGCCGATGGTGACGGGGACGATCTCACATATCACGCACAGTCGTCCGATCCGCACGTGGTGCAGGCCGCGGTCACAAGTATGGTCCTGACCCTGACACCGGTGGTGTACGGATCGGCAACGGTGACCGTGACCGCGGAAGACACCGAGGGCCTGCAAGTGACGCAGAGCCTCCATGTACAGGTCAGCGATGGTCCGCAGAGAGCCCTTCTCGAAAACATGCTGGCGGCCACAGTACGAGCCCACTTGGCGAGCGTAAGGATGACCATTGGTCGGCGGGTGAACGCAAATCATTGCGAGTCCCCTCGACTCACCGTGAGGGGAAGACCCGTGCCGCTGGGACGGGCGGCGATGAAGACCTCCTTGAACAAGCTCGTGACCGACGCCAGGTCCGCGACTGCGCAGGCACTGAGCGGCAGATCAAGAGCATCCTATCGAGCCGTGGACGAGTTTACCATGCCTATGTCGTTCGAACCGGGGTCAGGGCGGTCCGCCGCAGATCGGCAAATGGCAAACATCAAGGCAGTGCCGATGCAAGTACTTGGCTTTGGCGGCAGCGGTGTGGTAACGACGGGCACCACCGAGCTTGTCCTGCTTCGGGGAACCGGGAAAAGGAGCGGGTGTCGAGCGGCTCCACCGCTAGTCCTGTGGAGTCAGGGGGGCCTTCAGTCGTTCCGGGGAAAGCCGGAGACATACGGATACAAGTCCAACTACGATGGCAATCTTTGGACAGGTTATGTAGGCTTGGACGCAAGGCTGGGCAAAAGCTGGTTGGCCGGGCTGGCGCTGTCGCGCAGCAGGGGCACAGGTGACTGGCGAGTGGGAACGTCGGACGGAGAACTCACGCAGACCATGGTCGCGATCCATCCATTCCTGCGCTGGGCCAATGAGTCCACCTCCGTGTGGGCCTTGGTTGGCCGGGGAAAAGGAAATGCAGAAAATTTGCGAACGGCAGGACGAATGGGAACAAGTGCGCTGGATCTACGCCTCGGGCTCGTCGAATTAGAGACCAGCCTCGGGCGATCGGGAAAACTGGGCTTCAGCCTGATGGGCGACGCCTCGTGGGCGGAGCTCAAAACCGAAGACGGCGAGGAATCTGTGGATGGACAACACGTCCGGGTGAACCAGGTGCGGATCGGAACCAAGTCATCCGTTCCCATAGGGGGCGGTTTGTCGCTATCTGGCGAGGTGCATGCGCGGCGTGATGGGGGTGCAGGCCCGAACGGTTATGGCATGGAGTTAGTCGGTGGACTTCGTGCTGGACAGGGTGTCGTACGCCTGAATGCGCAGGCCCGTATGCTGGTACTCCACTCGGCGACCGGTTACCGGGAATGGGGAAGTGCCTTGACGCTCACGGTTGGCAAACCCGGAGCCGAGGGCCTCTCGATGACAGTCTCGCCACAATGGGGCGATGCAGCAACAGGAGTCGGTTCGCTCTGGAAGGGTTCTCTGGATCGCGATTTCCAAAGCCCGGGCGGCGACCGATGGACGTTGGACGCGCGCGCCAACTACGCAATCGCCTACTCCAAGCAGAGACGACTCGACATTTTCGCCACATACAACCTGTCATTTGGCGAACCTAGCTTTGGCCTGCGTCTCGGCCTCCCGGACGGCAGCCACCACGGTCCTTGATTGGTACAGACCGGACTCATTGTCCTTGGGGTTGCAGTGGCGGCGGCTCGTCAATCTACATATATAATCCCCTTCGCTTTCCTTGGGCTAATGGTTTTACTCGACGGAATCGTCGGCCCCTTGGTAGATTCAAGCCCGAGAAGACTCTTCCTATGCTCAATCACTCAGGGTCATCGGTTGTGCAACCAACTCACACTAAGAATTCCACTCTAAGCGGACCCTGAGGTTATTCAACCGAGACCAGTCTATAACTCCCTCATGTTGGAGTCTGCCAACAACGATCCCTGGAGCAATGCCCTGCTCCTTTGCGAACTCCTTGACAACCTTGGCGCTAAGTGGTGAGACTTGAGCGATCTGTTTCCATGCCGCCTTTGGAACGAGCAAATTGGATGCCCATTCGTTTGCCTCTGATTCTTGCTTCGTGTCGTTCCCATTCTTCTCGTCTACAAAAATAGCTCTCTTGCTGTGAAGCAATACGTGTGCCGCCTCATGGAAGAAGCTGAACCAGAGATGATCCGCTGTTTTGTGTCTAGCAGTCAGTTGAACGACTGCTTTTCTTGGAGACAACCACCAAGCCGCACCACTGAGAGCCATCTTTTTTAGCGGTTTGACCAGGGCAAGCGCAACGCCTGCCTCATTGCAAAGCCTTTGTGTCTGTTGCAAAGCATTGCCAATTGGCTCATGGGTCAGACCGCGGATGCGCCGAACCGCCTTCTGGAACTGACCTTTGTTATAAGGTGCACAGTCCTGTTGTTCGGCTTCTATTTCACCGAGCCGAAGCCAAGTGGCAATGGCTTCCTCGCTACTCGTGAACTTGGGTGAGTGCCTGTATGCGACACTGGCATAACTGTATTTAGACTTCCAGGCATCTCTGGAGGCAACACAGAAAAATGCAAGCAGCTTGGAGACGCAATCGGCATCTGACTCTGGCTGCGAAAAGCAATCACGTTTAACTAACTCGCGAATTGGAAAGGACCTTGCCCATTCGGCTTCAGCCTCCACCTTCTTGGCCTCTGCCTCTTGAACCAAAAAAAGCCGATACTGGGATTCAATGCCAATCCAGATGTCGGCACCCAGACCGAGAACCTTTTCAAACTGCAACGCAGTTTTTGCCTCAAGCGGTGCCTTGCCCGCAATGATTTCGCTAATTAGCTTGGGCGAACGTCCGCAGCGACGTGCAAATTCGGCTTGCGAATAACCACGAGCTTCAAGGTGTTCCTGGAGTACCAGACCTGGCGGAATCGGATATTCTGGTTTCCATTTATAACTTGATTTCGACATTTTTCTGAATGATTTTTGTGGCTAGTGATAGTCACTAACTTCAAGTATTGTAATTGCGGTAACCTGCTCCACATCGATCCCCCCGTCGTCCTTTCGCGGAACCGGCTCATGGTCGGCTTCGAAGATCAGGCGATATGGATGAACCAGATCAACCGCAAATTGCCCTTTTCTGTCTCCCTTAAGTTGATGTCTCCGTTCTGGAGTAATCGTCGGTACCCTCGATAGGTTAGGAGCCTTATCTAGGACGATGAGCCGGGCCTTTATAGCTTCATTTCTGGTCCCGTAAGCTCTTCTTAGACCGCCTGGCTTCGTAAAGATTTTTTGGAGCCTGCGAGTCCCAAACGAAATGTCCATAATAGTACACTTAAACGTTACCCAATGCGTAATGTTTTTGTCTTTCTCGAGGCTGCAAAAAAGATTCGGGCTGAGCCTGCCATTAAACCATTTGCATCTTTTCGACATCCCTACAAGGCCTGACGATTCTCTCTAAGCCGGTTTTTGTACCCCGGCGGGGATGATCTCGCATTGCTATAGTAGGGCTGTTTCCTGTTTTAGCCCCGCCCGTAGAGGATTCGGTCTCTTTGTGATACCACCGTTGCTTGGTGTCGTAGCTTCTTGTCAGATATCCCTATCTTTATAAACCGTTACGCGTTCTAAATAGCAGAAACGCCCTTTTCCGATGCTACACGTTTGAGGGCCGCATTGAGCCTCTCTCTTATGAAAATCTCACGCCGCTACCTTCTTCTGATCGTTCTGCTATTTCTGACTGGAGGACTGCTCGGAGGCTCTTTTGGATCATACCTCAATGATACCAAAGAGAACTTGCGCAAACTGGAGGACGCGTTCCTTCTGATTAATCGCCGATACGTCGATCCTGTGGATCCGAACAAAGTGGCCGAAGATGCGATTGACGGGATGATTGAATCGCTTGATCCTCACTCCTCCTATATTGATGCATCCGCATTCAAGGAGGTCGAAGAATCATTCCGTGGCTCGTTTGGCGGTATTGGGGTCTGGTTCCAGGTGCTTGATGGAGACACGGCCCGTGTCGTCTCCCCCATTGAAAACGGCCCCAGTGAAAAAGTGGGAATCCGCGCTGGTGACCGGATCATTGCTGTCAACGACACCTCCGTCATTGGAGTCGGCGAAGATGAGGTGATGCGGCGCCTGAAAGGCCCCATTGGAACACAGGTTGAGGTGACAATCTATCGCTTGGGACTGAATCAACCGTTCAATGTGTTGATCACGCGGGATTTGATTCCTCTTTACTCGGTCACCAGCAGTTATATGGTGGATGAGCTCACGGGGTATATCCGAATTAACCGTTTCGCCCAAAAGCACGTATGCCGAGTTCGTCCAGGCGATCGCGGATCTCCAAGGACAAGGAATGGGGCGCTTGATATTGGACCTTCGGGATAATGGCGGCGGAATCCTGCAGTCTGCCGTTGCCATTGTGGACGAGCTCCTTAGCGGTAACGACATCATTGTCAGTGTAAAAGGTCGCAACGTGCCCGATGAGGTCTATGCGGCAGGGCATCCAGGGCGCTTCGAAACCCAGCCCATCATTGTTCTGACTAATCACAATTCCGTTTCGGCAAGCGAAATTGTAGCCGGTGCCCTTCAGGACCATGATCGTGCCCTATTGATCGGCCAGCGGACCTATGGAAAGGGGCTGGTTCAGAATCAGTATCCTCTTCCTGATGATAGTCGGCTTCAAATCACAACTGCCCGCTACTATACCCCTTCCGGCCGCCTGATCCAGACTCCCTATGAAAAGGGTGATCGCGAGACCTACCTCGAAGACAAACTGGAACGCTGGCTCGAAGCAAGCAGGGACCCCGAAGGCTATTTGAACCAGATTCCTGACTCGCTGAAATTTTCGACTACACACGGTCGCACCGTGTTTGGCGACGGTGGAATTACCCCGGACCATTTGGTGTTCGCGGATTCCTTAAGACCCCGCATCCTTCAGGCTCTCTATGGCGGTGGCCTCTTTGAAACCTTCCGTCTCTGGTTTGAAGCCAATGAGAAAGTCCTGCGAGCCACCTGGGAAGATCAACCGGAAACGTTCGTTCGTGATTTTTCTTATTCGCCGACTCAATGGCATGCATTGTGGGCCGCTGGTGAAAGCGCCCAAGTCCCCGTCACCTTTGTTCCGTCGGATCCTTCGCCCGACAGATTGCAATTCACCCATGACGCGCTTAAGGAAAATGAGGGTCTCTTGCAGCTTTATTTCAAGGCTCTTCTTGGTCGCCAATTGTATGGCTCCCGTGTTGCCGTCCCCCTTTTCAATGCGATCGACGAGGTCTTTCAGCAAAGTCTGTTATTGTGGCCGGAGGCCCAGGAGTTGGCTCTCTTCAACCGATAACTGCCCACGGCAGGGGGGTAATCATCACTTCCTCTCCCTCGGAGGGATCGATCACCTCTTCCTCAAGATGAATGAGGCAGTTGGCGTGCTGCAGCGAAGAATAAAGATTTGAAGCCTGCGGGCCTGTCGTGTGCACAATCAATTGCCCGCTTTCCTCCCATTTGGCTTTCCCACGCACAAAATGATATAACCCAGCCTTCTTGCGCACGGAGGATCCCAATTTCGCTTTCATCCGTGGTGGATGAATCTCATGAGCTCCCATCATTGTGAGAAGAGTCGGTCGCACGTACTGCTGAAAGCAGATTGCTGACGAAACCGGATTCCCTGGCAAACCAAATACTGGCTGGGATCCGAGCATTCCAAACAGCATCGGGCCTCCAGGCCGCTGACGGACTCGCCAGAAACGCTTTTCAAACCCCAAACTCTCAAGTACTTCCTGAACAAGGTCATACTTGCCTACCGACACTCCTCCGCTAATGACCATCACATCCGCATCCATTCCCCGCCTTATTTGGTCCGCAAGGTCATCTCTATTATCTCGGGCAACCTCCGAATCTGGAACTGTTGCGCCAGCCTCCAGCACTTGGGCAAACAGGCCTGGCCCATTGGCATCGTAAATTCGGGCAGGAGGCAGAGACCTCGCCATATCAAGATGCAATTCATTCCCCGTTACAATGATCGCCACGCTCGGGAGTTTTGCCACCTTTATCCTATCATATCCCGCAGCTGCAATCATACCGATGACCGGTGGTGTAATCCGCGTGCCACTTTTCACCACGATTGTCCCCTGTAGAGCGTCCTTGGCTGCCCTTCGTATATAGGCCCCCTGCTCCGGTCCACGGTGGATACGCACGGTTTCCTGATCGATTTCAGTGGTCCATTCCAATGGAATCACTGCTTCCGCGCCAGAAGGGATCTGCGCACCGGTCATGATACGAATGCATGCTCCTGGTTTCACCTCAATGTTCGGGACCTCTCCCGCGGCAAGTTCTCCGTCAAGGCGAAGGTCTGTTGGTGTTCGCGTCAGATCATCTACACAGACCGCAAACCCATCCATTGCCGAATTATCGAACGGTGGAATTGCCTCCCGTGCAACAATATCTTCGCGGAGCACCCGTCCAGATACCGCACGCAGGGAAAGCTCCTCCGTCGGCATCACGGAGACTTCCGAGTGTATCTTTTGAAAAGCTTCTTTGGGCGTCATTCTAATGCGTTAAGCATTCACGCTATTCGATCCGAACTAACATCGCGCTAAGTTACGCCTTTGTCTGGCAAAGATCCCTTCCCACCAACAAGCACCTGTGTCCAGCCCAAGAATCCCCGCACCCTTGACTGGCTGACGGACTTTATACGTATTGCCCATCAACTCCCTGTTTTTGAAACCCGGCTGTAGTTTCTTGTCACTGGAGTATAACAGGTGTGATCCACTATTTAGGCCGGTAGTCCGTGGATAACATGTGAGCTCTCGAGACTATGTTACGAGCCCCCCATCTCAAATGCCCGATTTTGTGAAATTGTAGGCAGTAACACACATGATCCTAACAAGCCCTCTTGACTCTCTCAACTACCCCACCGCCCATGAATCACCTTCACAGTACGTCTTATGCCGAAACAGACAATGGTTTCCCGCTGCTATCAACAATTCCACAGTACCAACAATAAATAAGGGGATTTTTACTAAAAACCTTGTTAATATCAATTCCCCGCTTCTGTGAATAACGATCCTTCGCCTTGGGATGATGTATCTTCCCCAAATAATTCGTGTGGATGTCTGAGGACTATTCGCTATACCTTTGCAGAAGATCAGTTGGATCCTAGGTGGTAGTTGTATGCTACAAGGGGGAAGTACATTTAATGGGCCTAAGACTTAGTCCTTTGGCACGATCAAAGATCCAATGACAATACCACCTCGTCGCCGTGCCCGCTACGCGACCCTGCAGGCACTCTACGCGCATATGCTCAGTGGTGATTCTCAGACACATGTGTATGAGACGACTCTTTTGCCAAGACTGCCAAGACAGGATGGGGCAACGGAAATGGGGATCCGGCTGTTCGAAACCGTGATTTCCAACCAGGATCAACTGGATCAGATTATCTCTGAAAATGCTAGGAACTGGGATTTAGGCCGCATACTCAGGATTGACCTGATTATTCTTCGCATGGCGGTCTGTGAGTTTTTGCACTTTGACCAGATTCCACCCAAGGCAACGATGAATGAGGCAATTGAGTTAGCGAAAATTTTCAGCACAGAGGAAAGTAAGGACTTTGTGAATGGAGTGCTGGATACGATTGCGTTCAGATTGAGAAAGGAGGGGAGACTGATAAAAAGCGAGGGAGGCCGTCAAGGATGGGAAGAAATGGTTAGCCGACAGGACACTCAGCACTCGAGTTAGTTCTTGAAACAACTTCCTTCTGCTTTGTGAAGAGATCTGTAAGTGTCGTTGAGCTTATTCAAGCTCACTACAGGGACATAGTACCTGTAAGGATAGCTTCAGTCAAGAGGAATCCAAAGCCCTATGCGCAGAGAGGGACGCTGTGATCCGATTTCAATGAAAGCGGTTTGTTGTCCAACTGGTCGGGTATATCGAAGGAAAGGGTCTAGGAAGAGACTGAATTGACGATTTTTTTCCGCGCGGGTTTGTTCGTGCAGAAATGTTAGCGCAGGACCGAATCGGATCCCTAGGTATAGATCATAGGAGTAGTTTGCCTGACCAATCACACGAAGAATCCCTAAAGGCCTCAGGGCGGCTCCAACACCTGCAGAGACATACACGGGAGTTCTTTCTTTCCAAAGCTCGGTATCAACCGAAGCAAGAACCTCGAGCGAGTAGATACTGCGGGCCTGAACATGTACAAACTGCATGCCGGCCCCTGGCCAACCTCCTAGTCCAGCTTGTATATGGGACGACTGGGCAAGTGCCATAAACCCGTTTAAGGTCAGGAGAATGAACACACAGGTTGTTTGGAATAGCTTTACCACTTGATCGGCATGTGCAACGAAAGCATTGTTTACACATCAGAGGCAATCGGCGTTCATTCTGTGTCAAATAGGACCGCTATTCCAGTTTAATGGATCAAGCTTTTCGACTGCATCCATTAGTGAGTCCGATGAGGATAACAGACAAAACGCATGCCCATTTTTCATTAACTCTGAATAGGCCAGCATATCGACCAATCAGTAAACAAGGCCTGACAATGAGCCTCGCTGCCCGGCGAACGTATAAGGAGTTGGAATGCCAAGAGTAACAAAGAGAGCGTCTTAGACAAGCGTACAACTCTGAGCATATCATCTCTGCAAAACCGATCACTCATTTGATCGGAGATCAGCCACATCCCAGCCAAAATTTGATAGTTCCGGGCAATGTCTCTCAATTGTGGTATCGTTGGATTACCCAATATTGGGAAATCCACTCTGTTTAATGCGCTGAGCGGGGTTGGCGCAGTCGCAGCAAATTATCCGTTCTGCACGATAGATCCCAATCGAGGAATTGTGCCCGTGCCGGATGAACGACTGGAACAACTGGCTGCCATTTCCCCGCCCGAACGAGTTGTCCCAACCACGATAGAGTTTGTAGATATTGCGGGACTCGTCGCCGGCGCATCCCGCGGCGAAGGACTGGGGAATGCATTTCTGGGGCATATTCGACAGGTAGATGCGCTGATACATGTTGTGCGTTGTTTCGATGCTTCCGGGATCTCCCATATTGCCGGGAACGTAGATCCAGAGCGAGACATTGAGGTTGTGAACACGGAACTCTTATTGAAAGATTTGGAAACGGCGGAGCGCTTTGCTGAAAAGTGGGAGAAAGCGGCGAAAGGAGGAGAGGCAGATGCGGTTGCAAAGGCTGCGTTTGCAAAACGCCTCGTTACCCATCTGTCACAGGGCAACCCCGCGCGGCTCTTAAGTGATCTCTCCCACAAAGAACAGAACTATATGGGGGGATTATTTCTCTTAACCAGCAGGCCAGTTCTTTATATTGCGAACGTGGGGGAGACAGATTTGCCTCAGGGCAATGGCTGGGCCGAACAAGTTCGGAGGATTGCCGCCAGAGAGCGGGCAGAATGCCTGATCCTGAGCGCAGAGTTCGAGGCGCAGTTGTCAGACCTGGAGGAGGAAGAAAAAGCCGTTTTCCTGGCAGGTGAAGGGCTGCAGGCAGATGGACTGCAACGCTTAATCCAGAGAGCATATAAATTATTGGACCTTATTACGTTCTTTACACATGGACCAAAGGAAACACGAGCGTGGACCGTCAAAAACGGAACACGTGCTCCACAGGCAGGAGGACAAATCCATAGCGACTTTGAACGCGGATTCATCCGCGCAGAGACCGTGCGGGTCGAAGACTTGATTCGCGTAGGCTCCGAGGCCGCCGCGCGCGCGTCGGGGATTATGCGGTCCGAAGGCAAGGAGTACGTCGTACAAGATGGAGATGTGATCCTTTTTCGATTCAATGTATAGCCTATCCCGAATCCGAAGCAAGCCTACAGGTCTGGCCCGAGGCGTATGACCACAGCAAGGAAACTCAAATCCCAGGGATGAATTATCGACTATTTATTGCACAACGGTACTTGCACAGCCAGCAGCGAATCCCGCTGGTTACGATTATTTCGGGGATTTCTATGGCCGGTGTGGCCGTCGGTGTCGCTGCGCTGATTGTGGTTTTGTCTGTCATGAACGGGTTTTATGATGTGGTGAGAGACCTGCTCGTTTCCATGGACCCGCATGTTCGCATCGTCGCGGAGCCTGGAGGTGGATTGCCGCAGGAAGAAGCAAACAGGATCGCCGAACAAGCCAAGCAGATTCCGCAGGTTCTAAGCGCGGAGCCCTACGTTGAAGGGAAAGCCCTCCTGGTAACTGTCTCACAGTCAGAAGTCAACCGCGTTGTCGTCCTGCGAGGTGTGGCGGATAATGCCATGGGAGCGGGACTCGTAGCCGGGGAGTTTGACACCAGCGAACAGGGAATGGTGATGGGATTCAGCCTGGGGCAGCGCCTGGGGCTGTCTCCAGGCTCTGAGAACAGCCGGGCAATGCTGTTTTCTGCACAAGGGCTGGGGCAAATGCTCACACGCGTCTTCTCTCCGCCAGCGGTACAAGAATTTGAGGTAAGAGGGTTATATAAACTTGAAGAGACCTACGACAACACGCATGTATTTATTGGAATCAGTGAGGCACAGGACATTTTTCATCTGAACGGTGCCGTTACCGGGATCGAATTACGACTCACCGACCTGGGGCAGGCACAGCAGGTGAAGCAAGCACTTGAAGCCGCCTATCCCAGCGGGCTAAGGGTTCAAACCTGGTACGACCTTCAGCGCTCTCTCTATGATGTTATGCAGCTGGAAAAATGGGGGGCATCCATCATACTGGTTCTCATCTGCGTGGTCGCAGCGTTCAGTATTGTGGGGTCGCTCACCATGGTTGTTGTGGAAAAGAAACGGGACATTGGCGTTCTGCAGGCGATGGGGGCCACTTCTAGGGATATTCGGCAACTATTCCTCGTGCAGGGCGGGATGATCGGGCTGATTGGTGCCGGAACCGGGTTCGTGGTAGGGCTCGGGATATTGCTCCTCCAGAAATATTTTCAACTTGTCCCGCTCCTGGGGGCAGAGTCCTTTGTAATCGAAGCCTACCCGGTTTCGATTCAGATCCTGGACTTGGTTCTCATCTTGGGGGTTTCGTTTGGTTTGTGCTTGATCGCCGCGCTCTACCCGGCGTGGCGTGCAGCACGGAGTGAGCCGAGCCAAGCCGTTACCCGGGGTCACTGATTTGGGAACCGTTTGGCAAAAGGATTCATATAAGCCGGTCGCCCAAAACAGGAAAGGGGTAAAAACCAATGGCACGTAAGGATCAATTGGATGGCAAAGGGCCCATGTCGGGCAACCATGTCTCACATGCGCATAACAAGACGCGTCGTCGATTTGGAGTAAATCTTCAGACGAAACGGTTTTATCTACCCGAACAAAAGCGGTGGGTGAAGCTGAGGGTTTCGGCGAAAACGATCAAGACCATCAACAAGAAAGGAGTTGAGGCAGTATTGCGTGAAGCGCGGGCGCAAGGTATCTCGGTCTAAATAGATAAGACTGTAACATGGCACGGAAAGGAAAAGACGTTAGACAAAAAATAATCCTTGAATGTACGGAGGCTCCGGGTACGAGCCGGTATTCAACGGTCAAGAATCGGCGTAACACGACGGGTCGACTGGAGCTCAAAAAGTACAATTCGGCACTACGAAAGCACACACTGCATAGGGAGATCAAGTAAAGATGGCCAAGAAACAATCGTTTGGAGACAAGGTCCTCAAGCGCCGTCAAGAGCGAAAAGTGATGGCCAAGCTCGTTGTTGCGGAAAAGAAGCCAAACGGGAGCTTCCGCTTCAGAGAAAAGATAGTTCCGCAGGAAGACGTTCGCGCGGAATTGAAAGCCGTCACGTAGACCATCCGATTCGGGGCGTAGCTCAGCCCGGTAGAGCACTGCGTTTGGGACGCAGAAGTCGTCGGTTCAAATCCGGCCGCCCCGACCACGCGGATACCAGTTCTATTACATACAGGCGCCCGTAGCTCAACTGGATAGAGCAGCGGACTTCTGCAGCAAAAGCGGGCCGCTGGCTGGAAACGGCCAGCGAGTAAGTGGTCAAATTCGGGGAAGCCTACGGAACAGAGGTCCACGGTAATCCCGAGCCAAGCCCCAAGGGGAAGGTGTAGAGACTAGACGGCCACCCCTTCCTTCAGGCATAACTGAAAAAGGTGAAGAGATAGTCCAGGGAGTCGGGAAACCGGCACAAACCTGAATCCGCAGGTTGCAGGTTCGAGTCCTGCCGGGCGTGCCAAGGTGACGTGGCCGAGTGGCTAGGCAGAGGCCTGCAAAGCCTTGTACGGCGGTTCGAATCCGCCCGTCACCTCATTACATCAGACAGACCAGTCCTCGAGTTCGGGGGTATAGTCCTCCTGTCGCCGATACACTTCGAGATTTGAAAAGCGGGCGAAGTCCGTCTCAAAGTTAAGCTTGACGGTCCCGGTTGGACCGTTCCGGTGCTTGCCCACAATGATCTCCGCGACTCCTTTGGTTGAGTGACCATCTTTATCGGCCTCGATGCCGTAATACGATGCACGATAGATAAATGCGACGACATCGGCGTCCTGTTCAATTGCACCACTCTCACGCAGGTCCGACAATTGTGGTCGCCTGTCTTTTCGATCCTCCGCATTTCGATTTAACTGACTGAGTGCGATCACAGGAATATCAAGCTCTTTTGCAAGTCCTTTGAGAGAGCGAGAGATATTTGCGATTTCCTGCTCTCGGTTATCCCTGCTCTGCCCCTCCATGAGTTGCAGGTAATCGACCAGCACAAGCCCAATATTATGTTCAGACTTTAATCGGCGGCATTTAGCGCGTAATTCCAAGACCCCCAAACCATCCGAATCGTCAATAAAGATCGGAGCGAGGCCCAATTTTCCAGCGGCATCCACAACAGCGTGAAGATCGTTCTGGCTCAGCTTTCCCGTACGGGCATTCTGGGCATTTACCTTGGCTTCGGAGGTCAGCAGGCGCTGAGTAAGTTGCCGAGCACTCATTTCCAGGGAGAAAATTGCGCAACTTACGGGGTTCTGGGAGGCCAAGGCCGCGTTACGTGCGCACGATAGGGCGAACGCAGTTTTCCCCATTGACGGTCGACCGGCAATGATAACTAGGTCAGAGTCCTGCCATCCACCAGTCAATTTGTCGAGATCTGTAAATCCGCTGGTTACTCCGGAAAGGCCTCCTGGTCGATCCGCAATGCTTTGGATATGGTCAATCGTTTCCCGCACCACGTCTTTTAGGTTTTTTGCTGACCGGCGAACCTGGCTTTCAGAGATGGAAAAGAGGTCCTTTTCTGCTGCGTCAAGGAGCTCAAACGCATCGGCTGCCGGGTCATAAGCTTCTGTGATCCGCTTACCCATTGCTCCAATAAGTTTGCGCAAGAGAGCTTTCTGGCTTATGATGCGTGCGTGGTGTTCCGTATTTGCGGAAGTTGCGACATGTTCAGTAAGGTCATTCAGGTATGAAATGCCACCAACGAAGTCCAGCTGCTTAGTTGCTCTCAAGTGCTCAGCAACCGTAATGATATCTATGGGTTGCCCCTTAGCAGAAAGATCTAAAAGGGCTTGATATATTTTTTTATGCTTCGGGAAATAGAAGGCATCAGCAGGCAGGATTTCCGTTGCAATGCTTACGGCCTCTGGATCAATCAACGTTGCTCCCAGGACATACTTCTCAACCTCAACAGCCTGAGGAGGAATACGCCCCGAGGAATCCTGCAAATTCTCAACCAGGATGGAGCCCCACGAGGAAATTGCTTCGCTTTGCATGGTGTTAGAGGGTCTATAGAGCCGAGTACAGCTGTCGTAGGAGTTTCAAGTCTTCCCAGGCTGGGCGCTTCCAGTTCTGATTTCGTAAAAGAGCTGCCGGGTGATAGGTAGCAAGCAGCGTGCTTCCATGGTAGGGGTGAGCCTGCCCTCGCAGTCTTCCAAGAGGAGCACCGGTTCCAAGCAAGGTCTGACAAGCGATCCGCCCTAGACAGAGAATAAATTTAGGTTGAATAAGGGACATTTGCCGGTAGAGAACAGGCAGATGGGCAGCAATCTCGTCAGGCTTCGGGTCACGGTTCCTGGGAGGGCGGGATTTGAGAATATTTGCAATAAAGATCTCGTTCCGGGATAGATGGATTGCCGCGATCATTTTGTCAAGCAGTTGACCGGCCCGACCGACAAAGGGCCTGCCTTGTCGATCTTCGTCCGCTCCAGGTGCCTCGCCAACAAGCATGATGTTTGCGTGTGGGTTTCCCTCGCCAAAAACAGCATGCGTACGCTGCGCATCAATCGGAACGAGAACCGAGGAGTCTACGTAGTCCTGGAGCGCATCGAGGGATCGGATCTGGTGTACAGGGTTCTGTGCGTCAACCAGGTCCATGATCTTCCGTGCAAATAAATTTGTTTGCTCTAATGGGATAAGCGGGCCGTGTAGGCCTGCCTCCGCAGAGAGGCTGTCTTTAAGGTGATGAAGTGCGGAGGTCATTGCACACATGTGCTTGAAAGCCAAAATAGTTGTACCCGCACGAGATAAAATTACTGTGCAATTATTGTGTGATCCTGTCGAGATTCCCGGCAGTTTTCAACACTTTATGCACAATCAGTCAAGATTCGATCCAGAAGGGCTGTGGCAACCTCCTCTTTCGACATTACCTCCAATGGGAAGGACGAGCCATCTTTCCCGATGAGAGTCACGCGATTGGTTCCCGTACCGAAGCCGGCACCTTCTTCGGTCAGGTTGTTAAGGACAATCCAGTCCAGGTTCTTATCGGTGAGTTTTTTCCGGGCGTTCGCAAGACCGTTTTCCGTCTCCATGGCGAAGCCGACCAGGACTTGATCATTCCGACGTCGTTTCCCCAGCTTCGCGAGGATATCAGAGGTTCGGTGCAGCCGGAGCGTAAGTTGATCCTCCTGTTTCTTGATTTTTGAAGAAAGAGTCTCATCTGGCGCATAATCCGCCACCGCCGCCGCCATAAAGACAAAATCCGCATCCTTATGGGCCAAGACCGCTTCAAGCATTTCTGCGCTCGTGGTGATATCAATGCGCCGCACCCCATCAGGAGTGTTTAACAACGTAGGACCGGTCACCAATGTCACCTGTGCTCCACGCCGGACAAGATCTTTTGCAAGAGCAAAGCCCATCGTACCGGTCGAATGGTTGGTCAGAACTCGAACGGGATCGATGGGCTCACGTGTGGGGCCGGCAGTGACCAGAGCATGCTTGCCACGCAACTCGTCAGGCAAAAGGGACGCAATCCGTTCGAGGATATCTTCCGCATCCGGGAGGCGGCCCAGCCCAACGAGCCCACTGGCCAGTTCTCCATAGCTGGGAGGCAGCACATGGTAGCCGAATCCTTGGAGGCGTTTCAGGTTCAAGCGGACGGAAGGATGCATATACATATCATGATCCATGGCCGGGCATATCAGTATCGGGCAGCGGGCCGCCAGCGCGGTTGCGGTCAGCATATTGTCCGAAAACCCATTCGCCAATTTTGCCAGAGTCTGGGCTGTTGCGGGTGCAATCACGAAGAGGTCTGCCCAATGCCCCAAAGTGATGTGCTTGGTCCAGGTGTCCTCTTCTGTCCCATCGAACAGGTCTGTGAGCACACTTCGACCAGACAAGGTTGCCAGGGTTGTCGGTGAGATAAACTGAGACGCCCCCTGCGTTGCCAGGACCTGTACTTCGGTACCAAGCTTTCGCAGCCGACGAATCAATTCGGCAGCCTTGTATGCAGCGATACTTCCGGTCACGCCGAGAAGAAGGCGCTTACCATGCAGTTCTGTAATTCGGCTTGATTCACTCATCGTGAAGGTAGTCCCTAATTAGCGCAATCGCTTCCGTTGCAGCTCTATCGAGAGAATCGTTTACCACTAGAGCATCGAATTGATCAGCACAGGCAAGTTCAAGCTCTGCTCTTTGCAGCCGCAGATCAAGTGTCTCTGCGGATTCTGTACCCCGGTTGTTCAGGCGGTTTTTTAGTTCAGTTTCCGATGGTGGAGCAACGAAGATAAAGAACCCGCCGTAAGCAGAGCGAACCCGGGCAGCCCCTTTGACGTCAATATCAAGCAACAGAGGACCATCGGACTCTGTGAGGGCAGAGAGTGGTGTCCCATAGAAACGCCCGGGGTACACCTCCTCATATTCGAGGAGGGCCTCTTCGGCAATCAGGCGCTCAAATTCTGGCACGGAAACGAAATAATATTCCCGGCCATGTTGTTCATAGGAGCGCGGAGGCCTTGTCGTTACGGATACAGATAGTTGCATAGACGGGAATTCTTCCAGCACCCGTTGTGCGAGGCTGGATTTTCCGGCACCGCTTGGTGCCGTCAGACCAACGAGTTTCCGTCGTGACATCATGGGAGAGCAAAGGTGTTACTGAGAAAAAAGATCGCACTCGGCCCGAGCTCAATAAAGCAAACTTACGAACCGTGTTAGATATGAACAGAGCGTTCGCCGCGTGTGTTCTCTTAATTGCAAAGAGGGAGCCCGCCATGCACTGGTTTCTTGCAGTCTCTTTTAGTTTCATAATGTCAAAAATATCTATATACTAAATCACAAGATGGAGGCGGCGAATTAACGTATCGTGCTGGCGGGTGGGGATCCCATGTCAGCACGGATTACATTGTTGGTTAAGATGCAAGGGTAGTTGCGATCGCGGAATAGATCCAGCGCTGGCCCGAGGCTTGCTGAAACGAAACGCATAGAAAGACGCGCCCGTCTCGACGTTCAGGGACATCCTCTCTCGTAGGTATCAGAGCCAATTAGTTGATTCCCACTTTCTGGTCGAATGAAATGCATCCACAACTAGCTTTGTAGAGAGTAGCACTCCCCGATAGGAGACGATTATTGTCGTCAATCGTGGCGACCGTCTAAGTGCCGAGCAAATCGGATAGATCTCCAGATCCGAGAGTGAAACAAGCGACAAATTCCTTATCATAGGTATTCCGGTCGGGCCGCGCCGATTGATAACATTTAGCGAGAACCGGCAAAAATTTGGGCAAGAAAGCAATGTGCCTTGAAGGGAAGTTCAAATGGCAACAATAGGTGATCTAGAAATCGATTATAACGTCACGCCCGAAGGTGATACCCGCTACCTCGGCTGCTCCCCGGATAATCTTTATTTTCAATTGATTGCTGAGATACGTCCCGGCTACCCAACCTCCCGGCAGATTTCTGTATTTCTCGGCCATGTCTGGTCTGTCTGGATATAGTTCTACAGCGGACCGAGCAACATACTTCCTTTTGTGCCCTCGGAATGCGGGATGTTCGGAGCAACGCTGGAGAAAGGTTGGATCACTTTTCGCGAGTTCGCTTAGTATGAGAACCATTGCGTCTATAGCAGGACCGTAAGAAAAGCGCTCGCCGAGAAGGACAAAAGATCTCTTATCCGTTGACTTGATATTCCTCGGCACTTTGGTTTCACGGGAGGAAGTACCGCCACGGGGTTTAGGGGGGTGGACTGGAACGAGGACATCGGCTGTCAACTTTCGTGACAAGAAATTCAAAATATCTTTTTCATCGGGTCGTATACCAGATTTTGATTCCACGGCATCAGTCAATAGTTCAACTAGCTGCTTGTCTTTTCTTTCTACGAGTTCGTGCCAACTTTCGGGGATTGCTTCCCGTGCGGCCAATCGCCGGTTTTTGTTGCGATATTCCTTACGTGCTGTTTCAAGTGCTTCTCCTGAAGCAACCCGTTCTTGGTCGAGATAGCGGTACAATACTTCGGCGGACTCGCTTGCGGATCGTTCGAATAGGTCTAGCATGAAGACTCGCCGATCCTCGTAGCTCCCGTGCTCGGCTGGCAGATAGAAACTCCATGTTTTACCGTCGGTGAGTGTAACAAACTGCGCACCCTCATGAAACGCATATTCCAGGGCCTGCCTCACACCGCCCTCCGCCTTGCCTAGACGCTTCACTTCCAAGAAACATTTCGGTTTCTTGGATGGGGCACATAGGGCGAAATCGACACGGCCTTCGCCCGTCGAATATTCAGGCCAGACAGTAGTGGTATCGAACACGTTCCATCCGAGATCGCTCAGGATAGGCAGGACAATGCCCTGAGAGATGGACGGTTCATTAGATCTTATAGCAGGACGGTTCTGCCTGATTAGCGCTACCTTAGCGCGATCC
>VXSC01000004.1:0-4662 GCA_009838195.1 Rhodothermaceae bacterium
GTTCAGTTCTGGAAGAATTGAGTCTTGCCCGGGCAGATGGACGGTATCTCAAGCTTCTGGGCCAGTTGAGCAAACTGGATGTCCTGGTTCTCGATGACTGGGGCCTGATCCAACTGTCCCAACCCCAGCAGGAAGATCTCTTCCAGTTGTTGGACGACCGCATTCAAAAACGATCCACCATTGCAACCAGTCAGTTGCCCGTCGAACACGGGCATCAAAACATGGCCAACCCCACGATTGCCGATGCATTGCTGGATCGACTGGTCCAACCTGCGTATCGGATCGAACTCAAAGGAGAGTCGCTTCGGAAACGGCTGACCAAACCGTTGAAGTACGTGAAAGAAGCAAGTACATCTGGGTAACCCAGAACGCATGATCGCGGTACCACACTCCACCAAGTTATATCAGTGCAAGTTTATGGGTGGGCAATCTCCAAACGCTCTCCAATGAATGTTTCGTGGCTGGAAGAAAAAAACATCAGGATCCTTGGACCATTGGTTCATTCGCGAAACAATCCTAAAACAGACTCATACGAACCGAAGAATAAATGTGAAACGCAAGCCCCAAAAATCGCCCAGCAACCGGTGCGAACTTTCATCTCACTGAGTGCGAACTTTCAATCTCATTAGGTGCGAACTTTCATCTGAATACGCAAGAGAGTCCCCCCATACTTTATTCGCATCCCTTACAAGATACAGGGGGCACCGAAATCAGGATAGACGAACTCATGGATCAGCCTTGCGCGAATCCACGTTATAGAGGCATAACCGTTCGTGAAGCCATGTTAAGGTTACGCAAACGACCCAAGACAAAGCCCATGAATCCAGACAGCAAGTTACAAAATAGCGTACAATTCCCAATTATTTCCATACAAATAGGTAGGATGACCTTGAATATCCATGATCTGTATATCAGACCGATTTGTCACGAAAAAACGTGGTTGAAAATTCAGGGTCCCTATGGACAACCGGCAGGGTATTGTAATCCTTGTTCGTTAATAGCGTAGCGTACCCTGTAGATTCAATCCTAGTTCAGCCGGGATGGACGTGCGCGCTATTCCAGAAATTGATACGCGAAACATCTCCTTAGTCTGCAATTCCTCGCCCAATCGGAACAAGATCACACCTGGAAGCACTGTTACTCCAAACATAGACCTTGCTACGCCCATATCCAATGGCATTCCATAACCCATTTCAAACTCCGTCCGGTGAAGGCTACCCTTTACCGGAACTGATTCAAGAAGTGTCTGCTGGTGGTGCAAAGCACCGCTCTGATTAGGCCCCCACGATGGGCGGACAGACAGCATGAATCCTTCTGAGCCGCCCCCCACTTGCAAAGACCCCGAGATCCCCCACTCCGTAAACTCGTTTTCGGTATGCATGATGAGCCCCTGCGTGCGTACATCACCACGCAGATGCCATGCTGGAATTACCACCCGAACTCCACCCCCAACCTCAAGACCCGTACCTGTTTCCGCGCTCCCCGCATCCTGCCTCGCATTCAATTCTACGTACGGACGAATGTGATCGCTGATCCGAAGATCTCCCTCAATCCCCAGTCGTAGCCGAACGACTTCCAAGCCTTCCTCCAACACCTTTGCATCCGCAGCCAGCACATCTCCGTGATAGCGCAGATGTAACCGATCCAGAGATGCCAGTCTGCCCTGCACACCTAGCATCCCAAATCGAGATGTCAAAGTCTCCGCTAACTCCTGAGTCTCCGACTCTCCTTGACCATATCCTCCAGACAACCAGACCTCCAAGTCTCCTCTACGATACGATGCATACGGATACAGACCGGTGAGCGCGGCCTGTATCTGTCCCGATTTCTCACGCACCTCAAACGATCCGTCTCCCTGGCTGCGCGACACCAACATACCGGCCAGCCACCTCCCCGATACGCGATAGTCGATCCCAAACATTCCCGTGGAAACCTCTCCATCCAGCGACAGCGTACCTTCACTCCCATTGAAACGACGATACATCCCCCGTCCCCAAACGCCGAAACCGGAAAACTGCGTTGAGGTCCGGCACCCCGAAAACAATTCGCCCATGGATGGAGCCCAGGAGGAATTTGAATGCCATAGTTGCGCCATCTCTGTTCTCTCGCCGGCCGAACATACGACCTCATTGGCTCTCCGACGAACACGCTCGCTCAGCGCTTCTACAATTTGGCTCGACACTGTTCGTACAAACCGGATAGAGTATGACGCCAACACTTCCTCCTGAACTGACTCGGATTCCTGAATTATAGCGATGGCAACCGCCTTGTCCAGCCGAATCTCGTCTGAACTTTCCAGCCGAACCGAGAAGGTCTTTGCCTGCCATTCCAGTTCGCCCCGTATCAGTGCAACTTCAATTACCTCTTCTGCAGATCCAGGATAAAAGGTAAGTATTCCCTGGGCAGCCAGATAGTCAGTTCCCGCCTTGGCAGCCCCGTCTTCCGTCCGATAATGAACGGATAGAGGATGACGAATCGGCTGCGACAGATGAACCGTAAATTGCACCTTGCCCGCATCCTCGAACACGACCTCATCCGCAATCCATGCGGATGCACGCTGATCATCATCCAAGATCGTAACCATTGCCACCCCCTGAGCGATTGTCAGCCCTTCGACTGCGTTCGAAAGTCGAACTTCAAACTGTTCAGATTGCTCTGGATCGTCGTCATTGACAATTCCAATCTGGAGCACTCCGCGCTTTGATCCCGTAGTGAATACTATGATTCCCTTTGAAGTCACATAGTCTGCATCTCCCTCCGCCGTTCGTTCTACGGTTTCGTAGTTAACAGATATGGGCATAGGAGCAGGGCGATTCAATTCCACGGATAACGAGACCAGCCCGATATCTTCCTGTGTGTCTATCTGGTCAATAATGGAAACCGTCAGAACATCCTCCCCTTTATCAATCACCACAACCTCCACCGAGGGATCTGTGCGACCATTATAGTTGGGATCGGCACTTGTTTGCGCATGCCACAGCGTCACAGTATTATCCTTCGTATCGTTATCCGCTCCAGCCATCACCGTTACCGTTTGGGGCCTATTCCATGCCTTTGTTCCAGAAGGGGTAAACGTAAGTTCCGTCTTGTCCAATGTCACCGCCGTCCCCTCGTGCCCGGTAATCGCGACCATCACACTTGATGTGGGCTCGGATAAAAGAGTTATCGTATATGTATCAGGTGGCCCTCCTTCCCTCAAGACGATCCGACTATTATCGACTGTCAAGCCATGCCTGTCATCGTCTTCAATCGTCACATCCACATTAGCGAAAACATCATCGTAGCCGGAGCCACTGGCCTTCAGTGTTAAGGTCTCTCGATCGTCATCAGCATCATCATCGGATTCTGCGGTTACAGTCACGGTCTTTGATTCTTTCCAGTCTGAGGGCCCAAAGGTTAGCGTTCTCTTGGCCAGCGACAAGTCCGTCCCTGCAAATCCGGTGATCTCCACGATCACTTCCTGCACAGGTGGAACGGAAATTTCTACATCAAAGGATGTTGAATTCCCTTCCGGGATGGTTATTCGACTTGGCCGCACCATTAAACGGGCTTCATCATCATCGATCACGTTCACTTGCAGGTAACCTATCTCCATGTTGTAGTCTCCCCCCTCGGCTGTATGAATTAGTCTCACCGTTTCGTTACGATCATTGTCGTCTGGTCCTGCCCTCACGACGACATCTATTGGTGTGTTCCAGTCCGTAACGTTGAACACCAGTGGTACTTGGGGAACTGTTAGGATCGGATTATCTGAACTGATCTTCACCATTACCTGAGCGGTCGGCTGCGATGAAAGTGCTACGCTGTACATCCTCTCCTCACCCTCTCGTATATCCAGTGGATCCGGCATAAATATAATCCCCACCTTGTCATCGTCGTCAATTGTTAGCGTATGCACTTTCGGTGCTCCCAATACGTAATCTGACTCGGGGTCAGATTCCAGGGTTAGGATCAGTGTTTCAGAGGTTTCTGCTATATAATCATTTACAACCGTAATCTCAATTATTGCTTCGGTTGCACCAGCAACAGTGCTAAAAGTACCGGACGTTGTGTAATCTGTGCCATAGGTCGCAGAGCCCCTATACGTATAGGATACAGTGAAAGCTGAAGTCGGGGCGGGATCAATGGTCATTGGTACTTTGACTATGCCGTCACTTTCTTCCGCCCTGGATATATCCATGCCGAAACGGATTTTTGGCGTTTCCGGCGGCACATCATTATCCCTGATCGTCAACGTATGCGAACTCGGGCTTCCTATACTGTATCCTGAACCCGTGGCCAACGTCAGAATGATCTCTTCGGCTCCCTCAATGTCGGCGTCATTATTAATTGTCACCGGAATGTTCGCCGAGGCCTTATTCGCCGCCACGGTAACTGTCCGTGTCGTCCCTGAACCCGGAATACTGTAATCTTCAACATCCGTCGCTGAGCCACCCAGCGTGTAGTTCAACGTGACGGTAGTCGTTGGCACGGGGCTAAGATTGACCGTAATGTTATGCGGACCGGCGTCGTCTTCATCAACGATGGTAGGATCCGAGGCGAACGCAGCCTCCGGCAACACATCATCGTCCACGATCGTCAACGTATGCGAACTCGGGCTTCCTATGCTGTATCCTGAACCCGTGGCCAACGTCAGAATGATCTCTTCGGCTCCCTCAATGT
>VXSC01000004.1:4762-6387 GCA_009838195.1 Rhodothermaceae bacterium
TGCGGACCGGCGTCGTCTTCATCAACGATGGTAGGATCCGAGGCGAACGCAGCCTGTGGCGGATCCTGATCGGTGACCTCTACTTCCAGGGAAGCTTCTACATCGTCATACCCTCCATCACTTGCCTCGTGAATCAAATTCCCAACTTCAGAAATCCCATTGAAATCGTCTGTTGACATGATCTTCACCGACCTCGAAACGTTCCAGTCTGAATACGTGAAATTCAGCGTTGATGGCTCTACGCTAAGATTCTGGTGTGGATGTTTCGAGGCATCAATTTCCACCTTAACCGGCCCGCTGGGCATGAAACCAAGTTCCACGTTATACTCGGGATAAGGATTCTGCCCCTCGTCTATTTTCATTGAAGTAATCGGATCCCCATTCTCATCCGTAAATACGATTGTCCCCTTTTCATCGTCTTCCAGAAAGACCGTCATAGGTGCTTGGTTGCCATACCACGAAGAAGGCTTCAAGGTTAGTTCTACATGGGTGTAATCATTTAGGACATTATTGTCCGGTAATGATACCGTGATCTCCTTATATCTAAAATCATAGTCTGATTTGTCAAATGTTAGTACTGACTGATTCCCAGCCGTATTAGGATCCGTATCCACTGTCAGGGCTGTCCCCGAGTGTCCGGTGACTTCCACCTTAACTGTCTGCCCTGGGGGCTTATCAAGATTGATAAAGATTTTCTCTGTAGTTCCTTCTACCAAAGGGTTTATTTGACGATTACTTTTGGTGGATGTCCTAGTATATATTTTACCCGTTCTCCTATCGTCGTCATAAACTTGAACCCGGACTTGAACACCATCAATACAAGTTTGCCCGCCGTCCAGCGAGAAACTGATGACTCGCCTTTCTAGGTAGTTAACTAAGTTATCATCTACCAAGTCATTATTTTTTGCCGTCACGTCCACCTCTTGATCCGTATTCCAATTCGCGCTTGTGAAGGTAAGTTCATAAGAATTCAATTCGAGTACTGTTGAATGTTTGTCAGGTTTTATCAACAGTGTGACCTTGACCGGTGCGAGGTGTAAAGGATCTCGATTAAGTTTCACATTGAATGCTGTCTTATTACCTTCGCTTACTCTTAAATAGTTTCGTACACCATCAGCATCCGGCTCGACACTCACCCCCGACTGAGGTCTTTCATGCTTTGAACAATATTGATTTTTACTATCCGACACGGGCGGGCTTACATGTGACCGACGCCCCTTATCATCTCCAATGAGCACGGTCTCATTTCCTGTGACCCCTGCATGTGATTCAAGCCCGCTTACGCTTGAAGTCACATTATTTGAGTCTGGTTGTAAACCTTTTATTTCCCAATTTCCCAAACCATGGGCTGAAAGGAATGGGGACAGGACAATAAATAACCCCAACAGAAGGGGAGCCGACATCTTTTTGGATGTTTCGCCACGAGTGGTGTGGAGATAGTTCCAGTCCTCCGCAGAAGAATAGAATTGCGGCTCCGAAGTTTTCAAATCCTCTGCAACCTCTTTCAACCGTTTTGATTTTTGGGGTTTTGCCATTTGCTCCCTCTTTCTATCAATACCGGACGGATCCCTGTAGATTGACTCCGAGGCCATTCGGCGCGTCGGTATGAATATGCAGGAGTCCAA
>VXSC01000005.1 GCA_009838195.1 Rhodothermaceae bacterium
ATACATAGCGCCCCGTAGCCTTATCTGACGGCCGTCCTACTATACCAGGGAATAGGATCATAGGATTCACGGCATCGGTGCGTCCAATTGGCCCGAATGAGCGCGATGGTCGTGCTATGTTGTCCCAGTTGATCTCCCAAAACCACCGGTTCACCAAAACTTGCGAAGCCTGAACCCGAATTCAGCCCAACATCTGATGGCCAAGACCGTTCAAAATTTCGAATATGGGGGATTTTCGGACGGGCACTAATTATTCGGGCAAGCACTAGCTAACGTGTCCGTACGGAGGGCAGGTGAGGAAGTTGCTCAATTCGGGGTCAGTGAATCGGAGCGTGCCAACATACGGAGACATACCCGTTGGATCTGAGATAACAACAGTAAAGGCGAAGGTACCTTGAATTGTGACTGTGGTCTCATGTGTATCCTCTTTTGAAGTCAGTAGAGGATCCAGAGAGGACAAATAACATCACGACCAGTACAATTTCGTTCACGCAAAAAGCTAACTCTCATCATTTTCGTCACCTACATGGGTGGCTTGTGAACAGAATTACAGAGAACTGCACACAGACTATACAAATGATTTGTGGAAGGTGCAAGACTTTACGAACACTTACAAAAAAGAGGAGGCAAAGCAAGAGGGGAAATTTCAGAACCGATGTTGAAATGACTGTTCCCAATCCTGAGGTAGTTCTGATCACTTCAACTATTCAGGCAAAGCAAATGCCAGGTACGCATCCCCCGATTTTGTCCCCATCTTGCCACCACCCGCGGCGATGACCACGTATTGCTTCCCACTAACCACATACGTTGCCGGTGTTGCGTAACCTCCCGCAGGAAGTTGGGTTTCCCATAACAGCTCTCCGGTGTCTTTGTTGAATGCTCGGAACCGTTCGTCCTGGGTTGCAGCAATAAAAATCAAGCCACCTGAAGTAATTACCGGGCCACCATAATTTTCCGTCCCGGTTTGCTGGATGCCTTTGGCCGTCAATTCGGGAAATTCTCCAAGTGGGATCGACCAGTCAATCGTACCCGCATTCAGATTGACTGCGTTCAATGTCCCCCACGGCGGTTTGACTGCCGGATAACCGTCCTGATCAAAAAACCGG
This sequence comes from Rhodothermaceae bacterium, assembly GCA_009838195.1. NCBI lineage: Bacteria > Pseudomonadati > Rhodothermota > Rhodothermia > Rhodothermales > Rhodothermaceae > Rhodothermaceae bacterium. The sequence goes on from VXSC01000005.1 coordinate 1,107, forward strand.
TTGTAGCCAGTGTGTCCGTATGGAGAGCCGGCGAAGAAATTACTCAGCTGAGGATCCGTGACTTGGATCGTGTCGCTTGGGGTATCATCTGCTTCACCAAATAAAAAATCCGTAATTGCAGACACTTCGTCTGATTTGAGAAAGCCAAACGAAGGCATAAATCCGATTCCTTGCGCGATCTGGTTGTTTACGTCATCTTTTGTCATTCGGGACTCCAGATTCGTCAACGTTGGCATCTCGCCACCGCTGGATCCCTCCAATTCGGTTCCATGGCAGCCAGCGCAGTAGCGTGCATATAAACCCGCACCCGTAGCGGCGTTGTCCGGATTGAGTGGAACCATTGTCAGGATCCACGGCATTTCGTTGCTGTTGACGTAGAGCATTCCAGTGGTCGGATCATATCCGGCACCACCCCATTCTGCCCCGCCATCGAATCCTGGGTAGATAATCGTCCCCTCTACGCTTGGAGGTACAAACTGTCCGTTCGAGCGAACCTGACGAAAACGCTCCAGCACATAGTCGTGAGATTCCTGCGAGATGTCCGTGATATCCTCTTCATCAAACCGCTGACGTGCAAATGGAGGGGGTTTTAATGGAATTGGTTGGGTTGGCCACGCCTCTTCACCATAGAGATCTGAGGGTGGGAATTCTTGTTCTTCAACCGGAAAGAGAGGGACCCCCGTTTCCCGATCCAGAAGGAAGACATGTCCGCTTTTCGTGACCTGTGCGACGGCATCAATACTGCGCCCTTCATGCGTAACGGTAACTAAATTAGGAGCAGCGGGCAGGTCACGATCCCAAATATCATGGTGTACTGTCTGAAAATGCCATTTACGTTCGCCCGTCATTGCATCCAAAGCCAGGACGGAATTCGCAAAAAGATTTTCTCCAATACGATTACCGCCCCAAAAATCAAAAGCTGCTGATCCAGTAGGTAGAAAGACTGTTCCCCGTTCTTTGTCTAGGCTCAATCCACTCCATGCATTCGCCCCCCCACTGTACAAGTATGCCTCTGCTGGCCATGTGTCATATCCAAACTCCTCTGGGTGCGGGATGGTGCGGAAGGTCCAAACCACATCTCCCGTTCGTACATCATATGCCCGAATATGGCCGGGTGCAGAGCGGATTCCCTCTGACAGGGAGGTCCCCTGAATCAATAGATGTCGGTAAATAATCCCAGGAGTGCGCGCGGATACGGCCAAGCCTGTCACATCACGTCCAAGATCTTTGCGTAAACCAACCGACCCAGCTTCGCCAAATGTTAGAATTGGCTCTCCGGTAAGTGCGTTCAATGCGAATATTCTGGATCCGGCGGAATAGAGAATGCGGGACTCATGTTGGTCACTGCCTTCCCAATAGGTCACACCTCGGTTAATCCCGGGACCCTCTGCTACTGCGCCCGCATCAAACGGATCAAAACGCCAGATTTCCTCTCCAGTTGCCGCATTCAAAGCGAATGTCTTCAATCCTGGTGAAGTGGCATATAGGATTGAGTCTACGACAATGGGGTTGCATTGTATTTGAGTACGGCCTGTGCTGTCGGCGTCACCCGAGTTGTAGACCCAGGCCAACGCGAGTTCAGCCACATTGTCCTGATTGATCTGATCAAGGGTAGAGTAGTGACTACTCGTGGCATCACCTAGATATACTGACCAGTCCCTATAAGAATCTTCGCTATCCGTAGGGTTTTGATTGGAAGCGCAACCACATAAAGCGATGACTAAAAAGCAGATGCTGATGCGCCACATTGACTCAATCGGTTTAGTTTTAGGCTGTTCCTTTCCAAGGCTAGGACTGACGATTGGTTTGTGCAATGAACTCAAGCGGATTGGGCTTCATGACTTGTTGGAAAGAGAAGGGTTCTAAGATATGCTTCAATCTCCGCAATGGAACGGAATACAGCGTGTGCGCCGGCGTCCTGCAGGGCTTGGTGGGGGAATGTGGTCGTGAGTCCCAGGACATGGCAACCCGCTCGCAGTCCACTGAGGATTCCGTATTTCGAATCCTCAATCACAATACATTCCTCGGCAGGCGCGTCCAAACGAGCAGCAGTGATCAGATATGGTTGTGGATCCGGCTTTGGCAGGTGAACATCTTCAATCGTTGTGACTGACGAAAAATAGGGAGCTAGTCCAAACTTTGTAAATGCTCGTTCCTGATCAGTTTTTGTGGCAGAAGTTACCAAGCCCAGGGGCATACTCTGCTCATGCAGGAGCTGAACAAGACTCAGAGCACCCGGCATCAGTTGGAGTTCGTCCGACAGGCTTGCGAAAGCTTCATGTTTTGCTTTAACAAGATTTTCAACTGTGGTAGACCCGGTGCCAAAATGTTCGGCAATGAATTCATAGACCCGATCTTCTGTCCATCCCTTGAATAGGGGGTTCACGGTCTTGGGGACATCTAGGCCAAACTGCTTACATACAATGTCCTGCGCTTTTTCATGCAAGTATTCGGAATCAACAATGACTCCGTCCATGTCAAACAATATGGCCGAGGGAGCTACAATAGCCTATTTACCTCCTGGCATGATAGATACGGGCGGCGAAATGGTCGCCGCCAATTGTTTTATGGCCGAAAGCCCTGCACACTCCTAAGGCAGAATCACGGCTATCCGAATTGCAATCAATCTCAGAGGATCGCACCCTCAGTAAGCAGTGGGATCCGTAATAAGTACCCATCTGCAGTGATATACAGGACCTTCCCGTCATCTCCAAAGGCGCAGTTGGCTGTTGCCTGAGTTGTATTGATTGTACCAAGATGAACTCCCTCTGGGTTGAACACCAAGACTCCACCTGGTCCTGTTGCGAATAGATTCCCAGCTAAGTCTACTTTTAAGCCATCAGGTAAACCAGAAAGTCCATCTTCGACAAGACTGGTCGCGTCAAAAAAGACTCGTCCATTTTCGATTCCGCCATCTGGCAAGACGTCGTACGCCATCCAGATCGCATTTTCTGGATCTGAATTTGCGACATAAAGCGTTTTCTCATCCGGCGAAAAGGCTAATCCGTTTGGCCGGCTAAGCCCTGCTTCAAGAAGTGTGACAGTTCCATCTGATGTAGCACTAAATACGCCGTGAAAATCTAATTCTTTGGATGGATCTTCCATCCGAAGCTCAAGTCCATAGGGTGGGTCGGTAAAGTAGAGCATCCCGTTTGAGTGGTAGACCAAATCGTTCGGGCTGTTGTAACGAGCCCCTTCATAGCGGTCTACAACCGTATCGTACATCGGCTCAGGGTCCGAAAGAGGTGTACCCAACCGTGCAATACGGCGATCACCATGTTGGGTGATTATCAGATTTCCGTCAGAATCCAGAGTGAGCCCATTTGATCCAAGAGAGCCTCCTCTTTCTTCGGGACCGGTATAGCCAGACGGTTCAAGGAATATGCGGGCATCATTGCCCTCACTCCAGTGATAGATTTGATTCGTCGGTACATCGGAGAAGAGTAAAAACTCCCCATCACTAACCCAAACCGGTCCCTCTGACCAGACGAACCCCTCAGCTAGAACCTCTAATTGTGCATCTGCAGAGACTAAATCGGTCAGGGTTTCGTCAAGCACCTCAACCGATCCGATCAGTTCTTGGCTTGAGGCATTCGAGACGATGCATATCGTCAAAAGTAGTGGCGTCCAAAATAGGTAACGCATTGGAGTAGAGATTGATTTAGTTTGATCCTGTCGTATCGCTTGGAGAGAGGAAAAAGCCAAAGGACCCAGGGATACCCTGGTTCGCTTCATCGGCTAACTCTTCGGCAGTCCAAGCCTGTGTTCTGTCACTCGTAGCCTTTCGTACGAGCATGACTTCATTTTCAGTAACTGCAGAGGCATCATTGTCCCATGTAGTGCGAATATAGGTGAGTAGAGCGGCCATTTCCTGATCACCTAGAAATGTTTTCCATGGCGGCATTGCTCCACTGTAAACCGTATTTCCTACCTGCATCTCTCCCATGACACCGTCCAGAACAATTCGTATGAGACGTCCTTTATCACCGGTCACCCAATCAATTTCATTCAGCGGGGGAAAGACTCCGGTAATGCCTTCACCATCTGCTTGATGGCAGGAGCCGCATCGCGTTAAGTAAAGTGCTTCTCCATCTGCAGATGCAGTCTGAGCTATCGTGCTACTGGGTAGCGCAAGCCAAAGCATGATTGCGAGCATGCCAGACATACAGCCTATCGGTGCTGGTCGGAAAACCATCGAATTCAAGCTTCTATTTTCAGTATTCCGAGTGAGTTGGGGACCTTCATTAACTAGTACCACGGCGTATAGTTGATCTTCTGATACCCTTGCCGAACTGTAATTTGAGCTTCAAAGCAATCATATAGATGGCTCTTAATCCGCAAATAGGCGAACAAAAGCACGAGATTCTCTCAAATCTGATCTAGTTCTCTGATTGATCCTGTGGTGCGGAAGAATTTTGGATCCAACGATACCTCGTCACTTTCGCATCAGGTCCAGCATCCCAGAAACCGTCAAATTCGGCCACATAAATGCTCCCATCTGGTCCAATCTCCATGGAAATGGGGGCGGTATCCTTAAGTGTATCAAACATCCTGATGTTGACCAACCGCTTTGCTGGGATTTGAATATCTGGAACGTTCTGGCGCACATCTTCTTCCTGATCACTCTCAAATGTCCCATCCACGAGTTCCCCATACTTAATCCAGCGTCTTGCCCAGTCAAACACAAAGATCTGATTGTTCAGGACCGCGCCAAATGTATACTCGCCGTCAGAGCGATAAATCGGCCCAACTGTAGCCGAACGTCCCCCGTGCTCATAATCGTACTCCCAGAATGGGGGGACATAATCAGGTATCAACTCCGGGGTCCACTCATTATAGAACAACTTCCCGAGAGTTCGAGGCCATCCGAAGTTCTCACCACCGTTTAGGGAGATATTGTACTCGTCGTAATCAAAGGAAGCATCTGGTCCTACGACACCGATATAGAGCGCATTGGTGTGAGGATCTACTTTAAATCGATATGGATTGCGAAGGCCATAGGCATAGATTTCCCAGCGTACCCCGGGCTCACCAAAAAACGGATTGTCATGTGGGATTGTGCCATCCCGATTAATTCGGAGAATCTTCCCTCGCAGGTCCTGCAAATTTTGTGCAGAGCGTTCCGAATCGACGATACGTGCCCAATGATAGTCCTTGAGAGCATGCGTGTTCATAAATGCAGACAATTGCTCTTTGGACATCTTCCATCCTGGGCGTACTTCAGACATTCCTGTATCACCGGTTGAAAGATAGAGCGTCGAATCGGGGCCCCATTCAATATCACCTGCCTGGTGACAGCACTGAGGTTCGGTAGGAACCCGAAGGAGGACATGCTCGGATTCAAGATCGAGGGCTCCATCCGCATGGGTAAACCGTGAAAGCGTATTAATGAAAGTATGCGGTTCCGTGTAGTAAAGGTAGATGTATGGTGAGCCTTCATAAAACTCAGGATCTACTTCAATTCCAAACAGGCCGTGTTCTACGTTCGTTGGGTCTGTGGTCTGTAAGTGTGCAATCTGTGTTACTTCGCCCGTCTCCGCATCGTAGTGATGAATCTTTCCACGCAGTTCGGCAATCCAGACATCCCCTTGGTCGTCCACAGCGATATCATCTGGCCAGACATTATCTGCAATCACCTCTTTGACTCGATGCCCGGAAAAATCTGTTTCCGTACGGCCAGCAGCCATGCGCAAACCCTGTACAACGTGTTCTAGAAACGCTGGCGTCTTCCATGTATCTGCAAAATGTCCGAGTGCTGTTACAAACACCCGCCCATTGTTATGGGTACGTATCCAGCTCAGGGGGTAGTCATTCCGTTCTGGTCCTGCCACGGATTCGGTCAGTTCAACGGTCTCTGTATCCAACGAAAGTAAAACCTTAGAATTCCAACGGGGGTTGATGTCCAGTACATAGATTTCTTCATGAACCCAAAAATCATCACTCAGATGACGTGTTGCTGGAGTATCTGAGTTTTCTACAGAAACGCGAACGCTGTGCGTCCACGGATGGCTGTCAAAAAGCCCACCGCCTACCATCTCTCGATATTCCTCGGAATGATAAAGTGCATCAAGTCCTGCATGGGCAACGGCGACTCCCTTACCTTGCTCAAGAAATGCCAGAATAGCGTCAACGTGATCTGGATCTAATGTCTCTCCCTCAAATTCTGGTTCATCTCCTTGGGCACTGGAGCCAGAAAAGGGCATCGCACCGAACCCACCTGTGATCGTCCCCTGGATATCGTCACCTTCAATGATTCCTGCCGTAGAGAAATCGCCAAATTCGGGGATGTTAAAGTGGAATCGAACAGAATCTTCACGTAGCTCCAAGTCGTGGATTGGCACCTCTCCTTCTGGAAAGACAAAGACGCTTGAACTTCCTTGAAGGGTCAGCAGGGCATCCATCGGGGCTTGTGGGGTTGTGATCGTGACCGCGTAGCTTACCGGTGGAGGCTCACTCTCGGTGCCAACAACTGGGATTTGCATTTCTCCCAGGATCATCATCCCATGTAGTGAATCTCCCTCAATTCCGAGCCGCATACGTCCGATACCCATTCCACCCGTATCCCATGAAAACCCCAGAGAATCAGTATCCAGCCGGATACTCATCAAGGATGCGGGCTCAGGAAATAGGTTGAATTTCACCGTCCCTGTAAGCGAGTCAGGAGTTTCACTGATAGCAACCTTTCCCTCGATTCTGTTGTCTGGGACCATCATTTTGACATCGTAATTGGCCAATGTCCCTTCTAACATCTCCTCTGCGGGTTCTGGAGTGGGGGCTCCTTCAGGGCGGGGGAGCCGCAGGGTTGAATTCGCCAGAAAAAGGACATCATAATCAGCAAGGCTCTCTGGATTCAACATACTGACATCTTCTGTCGTATCCACACGAAGTTCGGTCGTTTGACTCAGTGCCATCATGGCTTCTTTCTGCGCCTCAATTGCAGCTCCATGCCGAAATCCATGCGTCGTGGTCAGCATGAGCACGCGGATTTCCTCGAGTGCTTCAGAGGTCGCCATCATCTCAGCAAGAGATCCATAAACATCTTCCTGGATGGGGCGAATCCGTACATTTTTGAAAGCTACACGTGAACTATCGTCATGATTCTGGAATCCAATAAAGCCCTCTCGGCCCCGATTGCCCATGTAATCATTGACCTTCACACCGTTATGCCATACTTCATATCTCTGTCCGGTGACACGAATACGAAAGTCATTCCACATTCCAACGGGGTGCGGATTTGAACGAAATGGCTTGCTGATTGCAAAAATGCTGCCAGTTTTGTGGTCGGGATCCCGGCTGTCATCAATCTGAATTTCATACCCTTCGTTGACTGCAACCCATGGATCATCGGTTTCGGGAAATCTCACAAACACACCACTATTTGCGGTATACTTGTTCGTCATCCACTCAAGCTCTAATTCGAAATCACGGAATGACTTATCCTTGTAATAGAAGAGGCCCATTCCACCTCTGCTAAGCATAGACCCGTCCGCTTCCAGTGTAAATTCTCCAGGCCCTGCCTGATACCACCCTTCAAGCGTCGAGCCATCAAAGAGAGTTTGCCACTGTGCCTGGACCGGCAAAACATCTCCCAGTGCAATCAGGAGCCCAATACATGTCGCGCATAGAATGCCCGTAACTCTGCTTTTCATAGTCTCTAGTTATCAATAATTCCCAAATATCCTGCGTGTTGAATCGCCGTATCAATTCCGCCCTCCATCATGACTGGCGCCACGCTCCCATCTCCATTCTCATCTTGTCCCGTCCTGCATTTCTCTAATAGGTTTACCAGTGCACTTGCATGCTCACGAGCCATGCCAAGATTACCGTGATAGTCTGTCTTGAGGATATTGATTGCCTGAGCATAGGCTTCCAAGAGCCAACCGGTATCTGCACTTGTATTCCAGAAGCGGGAGGGGGCATCCCAGACATGAGTGAGATCAATGCGTGGCTGGCGCTCTCCTTTAGTTACGCCATCGCTGAGACGCATCCATCCAATGACATTGCTCAGGGAAGCCATGACATGATCTACGTGTGCCTCATTTTTTGAATTGGAAAGCAACTCAATGACCGCACGCCCTCGTCCCATCATTCCGAGTTCTTTGGGATCTGCGACCAGTGGTGGATCGGAGCCGTGACGCTCGGAATGCGCTTCATCAAATTCAGTCCCATCGGTTTGCCATCTTGTTTTCCAGCCGTGGACTGCAGCACCGCCAGTTTGAGTGAGTAAACCGGAAGGCGATCCCCAGACTGTCTCTGCGATTATTTCGGCCTGGGCTTTGATCTCTTGAATTTCAGTAGCCTCCAAGGCGATTTGACTGGCTGCATGCGCTCGCATCAGCAGGTCATCAATATCCAACAGGTAAGCACCGGCCTGATCTTGTGCATGAGTAAGTAATGGCACTGTGACGATGAGTATGCAGCACAGTCTGCGTATGGCGTGAATCATGAGTGGGGGGAACTTAAATGTCGCTCCAGTTCAACTAGAATGTTATTCATAAAGATCGGTATTATCCGTCGAGGCTAATTTGACTAGGAATGTGCCTAGTTTTTGAGCCAGCGCATCAAGAAATCGCTTTCCTCGGCTACTTGACGCTCCACGGGGATCTCCAACACCCGTATCGTCCGTCACCTTGCTCCAGCGCCGCTCTGCCCAGGCCCATCCTTCATGGAATTCAGGGATTTTCCATGAACGGACATTCCCATCTCCTGCCTCATCAAGCGGGAGGACAAGTTCGGGAGCGATCTCAAGCATGAGGCTTGTTTCAAGTTCTCCTGCATGATCGCCGGGGTTATTGAAGTAGTGTGCTGTATCAAGAGCCTTAAACCAGTTTATTTCACAGATAAAGAGCTTTGGATAATGAAATCCCACTTCCCGAACCATCTGGCGAAAATCATTTCCGCCATGTCCGTTCAGAATCACAAGTTTTGGAATCTCTTGTTGTTCAAGAACACGGGCGATATCTCCCATTAATGCCAACTGTGTGCTGGGCATCATATTCAAGTCCAGCTTTATATCCGATTGCCCTGTGTTGACTCCGAAAGGGACAGTTGGCAATGCAACGACCCGTGCACCCTGCTCCCACGCAAACGCACAGGAATCTGCTGCAATTCGGTCCAGTTGCATATTATCCGTGCCGTAGGGGAGGTGGGTATTATGTGCTTCCGTAGCTCCCCAGGGGAGTACAGCAACCTGGAAGTTGGTCTCCTTGACTGATTTCCAATTGGTTTCTTGAAGCACGTATGGTCGGGCACTCACGCTACTGGGTCACAATCAAGACTAAATCGTACTCATGGTCAAGGATTTGAATGGGGCCTTGATAATAGGGGACAATCAACCGCCCTTTACTGTCACGGGATAGTTCTGTGGAGTTAAACGTGAGATAACCACTATCATTGGTGCCTCGGAACGTGTAATCCTGCATAATCCGATTAGACGTTACACTTCTCTCCAATTCGTATCGACGCACCTCATCAAAATCCTGCCCCACACGCAGGGAAACGTTTGTGATTTCGTAGCTACGTCGGATACGAACGGTAGCGGGTGTAGTCCCTTGCTGAGATCCCTCTACAAAGACCCATGCCCGTTTCACCTGAACAGGTCCAGAAGAGGTTGAATCCTTGGGAGCCCGAGAGGTAACCGTTACTCCCAAGGGAGTCGTTATACAGCCCCAGAGCAGCACTGCCAGAAGTATAATCAGAATTGAGTAGTGCCTCATCATTATGCCAGCGACCTGAAGTAGAAATATACGATAGGGCAGGCGATAATGCACGAGTGATTAAACCTGTTTGCAGTGATCGTCAAATGAGTACGCCAACGAAGGTATGAAGCACGAGTGAACTCGTCCATGGAGCATACAATCGATTTTTCAAAATCGGAATCCAGCCAATACCTTTGGTTCCGACGTGGAAGGGACATCGCATCCCACCCGATAACATATAACCAGTACAGCGCCTTAGCGTCTAACATATGTTTTACCAGGCTCACTCGATTAGGCTATATGTTACGGCTTACCCGCATCTACGATCAGCACGAAAATCACGTAGAGGCAAGGTCCTATATATTCACGGGAAAACCGCGCATTAGCATCTCCAGAGTAGTGAGAGGGTCGCGGAACGATGACCGCAGCAGCCATCAAGGTCGTTACTGTATCTCACGAATCACGCCCGTATTGGGAAACCAAAAATCCTACAAGACATATGTTCAGGTCAAGGGCTGGTTATTATCATATGTGATGGGTTAGCTTGGAGCAGGTAAGATCCTCCATTATCTTCGTGTAGACGGATGTTCTTTATCAGTGACCTACCTGCTTTATTCCACCGAGATTTATCTTTTTGACTATTCAATTTGGTTTTCTGCTCGGATTAACGCAATTTGGGAAGAATTTAAACCGTAAATACGAATGACTCGTGTAATTTGGGCCTCCATTGTCGCTGCGCTCGGCGGCTTGTTATTTGGTTTTGACACAGCTGTAATCTCAGGAGCGGAGGGTGCTCTTCGAGATTTATATGACCCGACGTACCAACATCTAAGCTCCATTTTTGGCACACCTGCCTTCTGGCATGGTGCACTAGTCGCCAGTGCACTGATAGGAACGATCATCGGATCCCTTGCCTTTGCGAAGCCTGCTGATCGTTATGGACGCCGCCTGATGTTGATGGTCATGGGGCTTCTCTATTTGGTGTCGGCACTCGGGAGTGCTGTGGCGTGGAATGCGGAATCGTTTACGCTCTTTCGCCTGATCGGTGGACTAGGTGTTGGTGGGGCATCAGTAGTTGCCCCCATGTATGTAGCCGAAATTGCTCCGGCCCATATGCGGGGGCGACTCGTGGCGATGGTGCAGCTTAATATCGTCCTGGGTATCCTGGTTGCATATCTATCTAATTTCATTATTGCTTCATTTGAATTGGGGAACGCTGAGTGGCGCTGGATGTTTGGAGTAGAAGCCGTCCCTGCACTTGCATTCACGCTGCTGCTCTTCACTAACCCCAGAAGTCCGAGATGGCTCGTGGCACAGGGACGCGATGATGAAGCGGAGGGCGTGTTACTGGATATAGGAGGAAGTGGGTTTGATGTTACGAAAGAACTCAGTGCAATCCGCTCGTCGCTTGTAGAAGCACGTGACCATTTGACGGAAAAATTTTTTCAGCGAAAGTACCTCAAGCCCATCCTTCTTGCGGTAGCCATCGCTGCATTCAACCAGCTTTCTGGAATCAATGCGCTCATTTACTACACCCGCAGGATCTTTGAAATGGCTGGGGCATCGGGTACGTCCGCACTTTTGCAATCTGTGATTATCGGCGGGGTCAATCTGATTGTGACGGCCGCTGCTCTTATGGTCATTGACAAGCTTGGACGCAAGAAGCTCATGCTCACAGGGTCTATCGGATATATCCTAAGCCTGGGAGCGACTGCCGTTGCCTTCTACACTGATACGACGGGCCCTGTCGTATTGGCAAGTCTCATCGTTTTCATCGCATCGCATGCATTTGGGCAGGGTGCCGTGATTTGGGTATTCATTGGTGAAATATTCCCGAACAGCATCCGGGCTCGCGGACAAAGTCTCGGCAGCTTTGTACACTGGATTATGGCCGCAATCATCTCTCTGACGTTCCCGATGATTGCAGAAGTTTCAGGCGCAAATATTTTTGCATTTTACGCACTGTGCATGGTCGGGCAACTGTTGTGGGTCATTTTTGTAATGCCTGAGACAAAGGGGATTCCACTCGAAGAGATAAATAAGAAGTTGGGAATCAAGTAGCCTCGAATGCTGTCGCTATTCGACTTTATTGTAATTGCCGTCTACCTTGTTGGCATCGCGATTCTGGGTATCCGGCTGGGTGGGCGCCAGCGGTCAACGGACGACTACTTTTTGGGAGGACGAGATCTCCCTTGGTGGGCAGTCTGTTTTTCAGTGGTAGCAACTGAAACCAGTACATTAACTATCATTGGTGTTCCTGCCGTTGCCTATGGAGGGACCATGACGTTTCTCCAACTCACAGGTGGATATCTTGTCGGACGTATTGTAGTCAGCCTGCTTTTTCTGCCGCGGTACTTTAAGGGGGAAATGAATACGGCCTATGCCTACCTAGGTAAACGCTTTGGGGATCGTATGCGCTCAACAGCATCGGTCACCTTCATGGTTACGAGGCTATTGGCAGATGGCGTGCGGTTATTTGCAACGGCCATCCCGATCAAGGTGATTGCAGATTCTGCTGGAATGAGCTTTATGGGAGCACCGATCTCATATGGCCAGATCATCCTTCTACTTGGTGTTATCACGGCCATTTATACTATGGTGGGGGGCATTCGGGCCGTGATCTGGATTGATGTGGTACAAATGGCTCTCTACCTTTTGGGAGGGCTGCTCTGTGCGATTCTCCTGGTCAATGGTTTACCAGAAGGCTGGTTTCAAATGGCCGCACAGGAGGGCAAGTTCACTGTCATTGATCTGGGACTGGGAGGCTCGTTTACCGATTGGATTACCCAGCCATATGTTGTTTTGACTGCCGTGATCGGGGGAGGTATATTTTCGATGGCATCCCATGGTACGGATCAGCTCATCGTTCAACGGTTACTCACCTGCAGAAACCTCAAAGACAGCCAGCGGGCGTTGGTCGGGAGCGCAGTGTTAGTTGCCCTGCAGTTTGCGCTTTTCCTGATTGTAGGTGTACTACTTTGGATTCATTATGGCGGAGTAAGTCCCCAGGAATTGGGATTAAGCCGTGGAGATGAGGTGTTTCCACGTTATATCATTGAAGGACTGCCTGCGGGGATATCGGGATTACTTCTAGCTGGAATTTTGGCTGCAGCGATGAGTACGCTATCCTCTTCACTGAATTCGCTGGCTTCATCGTCCATGCTGGATCTCATTGAACGATTTGTCACGAAGTCGATCAGCGAAGCTCGAAGATTATTGTTCTCAAGAGCGTTGACCCTGTTTTGGGCTGGCCTGTTTATTGTGTTCGCAAGTTTGTTTGAGAATACCGAGAATCCTGTCGTTGAACTTGGTCTAGCCATTGCTTCGTTCACATATGGCGGGCTTCTGGGAGGATTCCTTCTTGGAATTATTGTCAAAGAAGCACGGGAATGGGATGCTGTGATTGCATTCTCTCTCACGATTGTAACCATGATACTGGTTATTTTTGGGGTATGGCATAGCCCGGAACAGGGATGGATCTTTGTTTTTAATCCAACAGATTCAATGATTGAGGCCTCAGGGCTACGCCAAATCGCCTGGCCATGGTACACACTGATTGGAAGCGTGTTGTGCATATTTGTAGGATTCCTCCTATCACTACGTAATAAATACACGAATCACGGACCGTCATGAGCGTATCGCAGAAATTTGATATTCGGCGTCCTATCACGGCCCTCCGAAACCTCGGTAGCATAAAGATTGGCCTGTTCGTGGTACTGGTTGTCTTGACCACGCTAGCATTTAAGCAGGGAATTCGAACCGAAACTTCATTTTCGGTAGGAGATCGGTGGCAGAAAGAAACCTTGGTTGCTGAGTCCGAATTTCCTATCTATAAGTCCACGGACTCATTGCAGGCGGAGAGGCAGCGTGTACGGGATTCGGTTGAACCGATATTTTATATCTTCCCAGATGCCAGACAGCAAACACGCGTGGCAGTCGATTCGATTTCGGCATTGCTGGACGTTGCTTTTGACGCGTATACAGATTATCTGGTGGGGGCGAGGAGAGATACGATTGCAGCTGGAAACGATCCGGCATTGGTAAGCTTCTCGGAGAGCACGATTGAGGACTCTCTCCGGTTCATGGAGTTACGTCTTCAGGTCCCCATTCGGCTAAGCGATCCGGCATGGCGTCTACTGGGATGGGATTCTGCGTTACGTAGTCCAGATATGCCAACGGCGACCAGATTTGCTCCGGTAAACCCGCCTCTTTTCGAGCGTATCCTGAACGCAATTGCAAGTCGGAGCCAGCGGTTACAACTTCAAGGAGCTCTTGATGTCCCAATAGATTCGATTCGTGCGCCGTATTTAACCGTACGGGATACGCTTGAACAGACGTTTAGTCGAAGACCCACAACAGAGGTGGTAGGTCAGAATTCAGCCCGCGAGCGCATTCAAGTATGGCTTGAAGAAACGGTACTCCCGGAAGGTTCTCCACTCACCTCTGCCGCAATTGCTCAATTTATTGAATCCGTCTTCACTCCTTCATTGATCTATCAATCCACCCCTACTGAATTGAGGAGAACAGAAGCGGAGGCTCAAATTATCCCTGTACGTGGCATGGTCGCAGAAGGGGAGGAAATTGTACGCAATGGGGAGCTCATCACCGCAGAGATCAAACAAAAACTGGATTCTCTGGAACGGGAACGCGGTAGCGAATTACCGGAACGCCAAGAGCGATTACAGTTTATTGGACAAATATTGTTGGCGCTAACCATGATCGGGATTTTTGCACTCTTCTTGAGAAATGCCCGACCGAGTATCTACTCCAGCAATAAATCCATGATTCTCCTGTCTCTGCTTTATGCCGGCACCGTGATCTCGTTTGCCGCGGTGATTCGGCTTGCACCGCCGGAATTCATGTACGCAGTGCCGGTTGTGATTGTATCGGTGCTTCTAACGGTAATTTTTGACTCGCGTCTGGCGCTATTGGGCACACTCGCTCTGGCGATCGTCGGAGGGTTTTTATTGCATTCGGACTTTACCTACACCTGGGCAACACTTATCGGGGGAGCGTTTGCAGCATTCAGTGCTAGGAGCTTGCGTAATCGGGGACAGCTTTTCCTTACAGCCGCCTTTGCGTTTGGTGGGTATGCACTTGCTTTTGTTACGGTATGGCTCTACGAAGGGATTGTCTGGTCATCAATTTGGGAGCATCTTTTGTTTGCGGGGATTGGCTCATTTTTGCTGGTTACGGCCTATCCTTTCGTTTGGGTACTCGAACGCATATTTGATATTACTACCGACCTACGCCTGCTGGAGCTTTCCGATACGAATCATCCTCTGCTTCGGGAGTTAATGCAACGGGCTCCTGGTACGCTCAATCACTCCATTCAAGTGTCCAGCCTTGCGGGATCCGTAGCCGATGCAGTAGGCGCCAATACGCTCCTCACACGAGTTGGCGCACTGTATCATGATGTGGGTAAGCTTTCTTCTCCAGAATACTTCATTGAGAATCAGGCAGGTGGCGTTAATCCCCATGATAATTTACAACCGGAAGAAAGTGCCCAAATTATCATCAGTCATGTGACCAAGGGTACCGAACTGGGAGAGCGCTATGGCTTGCCCTCTAAAGTATTACATCTTATTGCTTCGCACCACGGCACTACGCGGACCGAGTATTTTTTTCAGAGAGCAGTCGAACAGAGCAAAGCCAGTGGAACTGCTTTAGAGGAGTCTGTATTTAGGTACCCGGGACCGCGCCCGCAATCGAAGGAAGCTGGTATCCTGTTGTTAACCGATACCGTAGAGGCGGCAAGTCGTACAATGCAGGATGTAACCGCCGAAAAATTTCAGGAATTGGTTGACCGTCTGGTCACCCATAAGGTCGCCAGTGGTCAATTGGATGAGACTGGCCTGACATTCCGGGATATCCCTCTTATCAAAAAGGTATTACAGGATCAGCTTATGGCCATCCACCATGTGCGTGTCAGCTATCCTGAGATGACCAACTCGTAAAACCGGCCGTGATTTCCCTGAGTCCTGATCAAGCTATATTTCAGGCAAAAAGCATCTGGGAACGGGAAGATCTGCTACGGTTCGCAGTCCTGATGGAGCATTGAGTACCTGCGGGATTGCATTTACCAGAGCTGCAACTGTCGCCGTGTCTCCAAAAATACCGCCCTCTACCACTAGGTTAATCGGAGGGTCTCCATCTACGATCACCCGATCTTCCGGCTGATCTGCCCCGACATACATGCGTAGGTCCAGCGATACGGCGACATTGCCATTTCTGAGTGCTTGAGCGGTGTGCTTAATCCCTGCGACTCTGCCAAGTTGCACGGTAAGATAGGGGGTTTTGACTTTTCTCTCGGAAATCACCGGTTCGAGATTTTCCGTAAATCCTTCAATTGGCCAACCAAGGCCATGCATCACCAGCCGCAGGGATTCGACCAGGCCAATATGCCCGAACCCACATTTTTCCTGGCGTTCCCGAAATTCGTCAACTGTGATTCCAGCCCCTACCTTATTCTGAAGAGATTGACGCCTTAAACCAGCATCCACACGCCGATTTACGGTCACAGAACGAACACGAGTACAAACACCGGTCGCAACAAGGGCAAGCACATCCATGGCATACCCGGGATTTACGCCGGTACCAAGAATAGTGACTCCACGCTCCTTGGCATGAAGATCTAACCTCTGAGTGATTTCTGGATGTCTGGCAAAGGGGTAGGGGAGTTCTTCAGTACTGGAAACGATTGATGCACCATGTCGAATGCATTGAAGCAACTGCTGCTCCACCTGAGGCATAAATGAACTCGTGGTGTGAATAACGACATCGGGTTGGGTTTCCGCAAGGACGTTCTCCGCGTCTGGTGATATGATAGTATCAGAGGGAGCATTGACCAGTGATCCCAGGGTCTTGTTTGCTTTCTGGGGATCAATGTCAATTGCACCTACCAACTCCAATTGACCCGCCTTTGCTTTTTCCAGGATTAGTTTAGCGGCTCCCTGGCCGATGGGACCTAATCCGTACTGAACAACTCGGATGGGGCGATCTTCACCGATACTCATGAATTTTCCGGCTGATTGAATGGATATCCAAAGTGGACCGGGGGATTGAAGGTCTCTTTAATGGTACGAACCGAAACCCAGCGCATCAGATTCTGAGGTGCCCCTGCTTTATCGTTGGTACCGGATGCCCGTGCTCCACCGAATGGCTGTTGACCTACGATCGCCCCTGTTGGCTTATCATTGATATAAAAATTCCCCGCCGCATTACACAGTGCGTTGTTTGCTTGCACAATGACGTGCCGATCCCGGGCAAAGACGGCACCGGTCAGCGCATAGGGTGAAGTCTGATTGACAAGTTCAAGGGTTTCTGCAAAAGCACTGTCCTCGTAGACATAAATGGTCACAACGGGTCCGAAAATCTCTTCGCACATCGTTCGGTAATGAGGATCGGTCACGACGATGACAGTCGGTTCAATGAAATATCCTTCTTCATCACTATACTGGCCACCGGCAATGATTTCTACATCAGCAGAAGTTTTTGCATGCTCAATGTAGCTTGTGATGTTTTGATAGGACTTTCGGTCAATGACGGCATTGACAAAGTTCGAGAAATCTTCAACTGATCCCATCTTGACTTCGTCCAATTGCCCAATTAAGCTCTCTCGGGTCGCATTCCATTGGGATTTAGGCAAGTAGACGCGCGAGGCTGCCGAGCATTTTTGTCCTTGATACTCAAACGCTCCGCGCACGATTGCTGTCGCGACCACATCTGGGTCTGCGGACGCATGAGCTACAATGAAATCCTTTCCGCCGGTTTCTCCGACAATACGGGGATAGGTATCATAGTTTGCAATGTTGGCTCCAATTGTCCGCCACATATGCTGAAACGTTCCGGTCGAGCCGGTAAAATGAAGTCCAGCAAAGCTTGGAGATGCGAATACTGGATCTCCGATCATTGCGCCGGAACCGGGCACCATGTTTATCACACCTGGAGGTAAGCCAGCCTCTTCAAGCAATTTATAGGTGAAGTACGCCGAATAGACTGAGGTGGATGCCGGCTTCCACACGACCGTATTTCCCATGAGTGCTGGAGCGGTGGGCAGGTTCCCAGCAATGGCTGTAAAGTTGAATGG
This sequence comes from Rhodothermaceae bacterium, assembly GCA_009838195.1. Taxonomy (NCBI): domain Bacteria; kingdom Pseudomonadati; phylum Rhodothermota; class Rhodothermia; order Rhodothermales; family Rhodothermaceae; species Rhodothermaceae bacterium. The sequence goes on from VXSC01000005.1 coordinate 18,894, forward strand.
AGTCACGGCAAATACAAACCCTTCAAGGGGTCGGTACTCCAGCCGATTCCATACCCCTGGGGCGGAATAGGGCTGCTCTTCATAGATCTCAGATGCATATTCGACATTGAATCGAATAAAGTCAATGAGCTCGCATGCCGCATCAATCTCGGCCTGATATGCATTCTTGCTTTGCCCAAGCATTGTAGAGGCATTGAGTGTATCTCTCCACGGGCCAGCTAGCAGTTCCGCTGCTTTGAGGAAGATGCTTGCCCGATCGATAAAGTCCATTTCTGACCATTCTTTCCTGGCTTCAAGTGCCGAGTTAATGGCCTGGTTGACCTCCTTGCTCCCACATCTATGAACTGTGCCAAGAAGGTGGTTTAATTCGTGGGGAGGTCTGACTTCTCCAATATCCCCGGTATGAACGGCAGTTCCGTCAATAAACGCCGGGATTTCCACTTCACTTTGCTTGAGTTCGTGTAGCTTAGCCTGAAGGGATGCGCGTTCAGGAGAACCAGGAGCATAGTCTAATACTGGTTCATTAATTGCTGCGGGTATAGCGGGTCTACTATTGCTCATCTGCAGAATTGATTTTAGCCGAGTTTTGGTGGAGAATGGGGAATCGCCCTTATACTCCTCAGGTTCCAGAATTTTTCAATTTTCTCCGGGCACGTGATGATTATTTTCTTGCTGAGGTTCAGGGCCATCCAAGTTTTATAATTTGCACGATACATCTGGACTCCAATGGATGTATCGCCATACACTGAACCTCCTCTGAGAAGTATAGCCTCAAGAGCTTATGAAAATGTACTGCTCAGCGTAATTGTGGGTTATACTTTCCATTCAGGGAGTATTTTCTGTTGGCTCTCCTAGGTACTTATGAATCTCTTGACAATAGAGACAATGAGCGGGAACTTCTTTAGCGAATGAGGATTCAGGTATCATCTTGTGTTATCAGGCCCCACGGCGTATGGTCTTGCTTTCTTGGTATTTCATTGCCAAGTTTGGTGAAAAATTGTAAACTTGTTTGGTTATTGGCGAGGTTAGAGTTGTGGGGCCTTTTTGTTTCTTTCCCGGTCCGTCTGACACATAGTATGTCGGTTGACCACGGCCGAAGTTTTCACAATCGGATCTATCGGTAGATACTGATGGACTACAAGTGGAAATTTTCTGAGGAAGCACCTATAAACGAAAATATGTCCGCCCCTTGGCAGTACGCCTTGCTCCCATCCTCTTCGGGGGATGGAGATCCTGAGCCAGGCCGATCCCTTGGGGCCTTTTTTCGATACTCCCACTAATTGTTTAAGGTTACAATCCTCTCATTGGCGGAAGAGATAACCTTGCCAAAGGATCGTGATCAGAATATTTGTGAGTACTCACATGCCTTTGTTGAGCAGATCCAAGTTGAGCGATACTCGTATTACTTGGTCATACCCAGCCAGTCGTTAGTCTTGTGTCCTTTAAGGTTTTTATAGCTTGGCGGTATTTACGCGGTGCACAGGGGGGAGAGAGTGGAAGAAAGTTTTTGAGACTAATCGCCTACATAGCAGTTGGGGGGGTGTCGCTTGGCGTTGCAACGTTACTCCTCGCCCTTTCGGTCGTACGCGGCTTCAGTGAAGAGATTGAAACCAAGATTACAGGGTTTGGAGCTCATGTGCAAGTTGAGAGCATCCGGCATGCTCCACTGGGGCAGGCGTCTAAACTCATGACTGAGATCGGGGAGTACGACGCGGTCGTTTCGGTTCAGCCTGTGGTTACTGAGTTTGTACTGCTTCGCAGATCTAGTCAGGATATTGATGGAGTTGGCTTATGGGGAACGGATCGGCTTCCTGTCTATCTGGAGGAGAGTGTTATCAGCGGCTCAAGTAGCTTTGAATCAACCACTATCCCGCGTCTTGTCATAGGCAACCGCCTTGCAGAAAACCTTAATCTTTCAGTTGGCGACCGCGTGACATTGCTCTCTACGAGAAACTTAGGCAATACCGAAACACTCCTTGCCGCACGGCCTCGTCTCAAGCATTTCGAAATCACGGGAGTTTATGAAACTGCCCTAATGGACTTCGATCAAACCTATGTATTTACGGACATTAACACAGCGCGACAACTACTTGATTACACTTCCGAGCAAGTATCACGTTTTGATGTGATGCTTCAAGATGTGACAGCAGCTCAATCGGTAGCACTTCTTCTCGAAGAATCGTTAGGCTTGGGAACTTTAGCCCGCAGTATTTTTGAGATTTATCGCGGACTTTTTGCGTGGGTTGATCTTCAGGAGGCGATTATTCCATTGGTCATCGGCGTTCTCATCCTTGTCGCTGCATTCAACGTAATGGGCACACTCCTAATGATCGTATTGGAAAAGACTCGGGAGATTGGAATTCTTGCCAGTATGGGGGCATCGCAGGGGGATATTCGGCGTCTGTATTTATATCTGGGGTTTTTTGTAGGGGGGCTGGGAACATTCATCGGATTGATCCTTGCATGGGGGCTTGGTACATTGCAAATGCATTATGGTATCATTGGCTTACCCGCAGAGGCCTATTACATGGATACAGCACCCATTTCCATGCATGTCAGTGATTTCCTGCTTGTCACAGTGGTGTCGCTATTATTGTGTGTGGGGGCTTCCTATTTGCCTGCACGCACTGCATCACGAATCCTGCCTCTGCGTGTACTTCGATTTCAATAGGAGATAAATACGAATACCATTTAACTATGCAGGGGTTGGTTCGGTGAACTGAAGAAGATGTGAGGGTATGATTGCTCTATAGATTAACGGCATGGCGATTAGTCAGACACAATCTTTCTGTACTGGGTTAACGATAATGGAGCTCAAGTTTTCCCAGTCCTGCAAATGAGCGGAGAAACCAGAAATCCACTTCTGAGTTTGTTTGTTTTCGAACGAAGTGTTTTTCATTTAACCTTACCCCGATAATGAGAGAATGGACAATAAAACGTCTTCGCTTCAAACGAGTGAGTGAACCGCTAAATCAATTAGAGCAACTCTTCAAGACTGCTTATGAGGAGTTCTTCAAGGACGGCAAGGTTGAATTAATCCGAATTCGGGAACCTCTCCCATTTGACGATCCGGACTATTTAGATATAGCATTCGTTTACAGTTCACCGAAGGAGCGCAATTACAGGGAAGCAATGGATTTTTTTAATCATGTTCGCCTCAAACTGGAGGAACTCAATGACGAGCGTTTTCCGGTCATGTCATTTATAGACTACGATGACTATCTCGAAAACACTCCAAAAGAACTCATGGTTTGATTGAAAGTCTTGTTGAATTCTGTGCATGTAGGGATGTAACCGATCAATACACTGTACGATTAGAGGTGACATCGAAACGAGGGATGTTTCGTATGTATTCAGATGTGAATTTCAGGAGGAGTGTGGCATACTTCAGAGAAAGCAAATAGGTATTGAATAGAATATTTGTACCCAGTCAAAGGACCATGATCTTGGTGTATCTCTGGTTGACGGTTAGCAGCCCATGAACTCCCAACATCTTATCGAGTCTGCCACGAGGCTTGCAATTGGGCGAGGAGGTAAGCCTCGGCAGGCAGATTTACGCTGCGCGATTAGTACGGCATATTATGCTATGTTCCACTGCGTAGCGAAAGCATGTGCGGATGCATTTATCGGCACCTCCAAAACAAGAAATGATGCGGCCTGGGAGCAAGTTTATCGGTCGTTAACTCATACCCAGGTGGCACGGTGCTGCAATAGAAAAGGGATCATGAATACATTTCCCGAGGAAATTCAGGGTTTTGGTAACATGTTCTTGGTCCTCCAATCTAGGCGATACAATGCAGACTATAAACCAAGTGAAATGTTTTATCGGTCTCATGTATTGGATGATATTCAGCGTGCTGAAGCTGCGATTAATAATTTCGGGGAGGCAAAGATTTCTGATCGCAAAGCTTTTGCTGCATTCGCGGCTACGAATCCGCGAAAACTATAGCCCTAAATGTTGAGTTGTAGTTGTAATGAATTAGGGCAGACGGGTAGCTTTGGAGGGACATGCTTGTCGAAACATACAAAGCGTTGGAACCTATCGGGTCATCACTATAGGCTCCAGCTTTGACGCAGGGTTTTTCTTCTCACTGAGATCGTTTGGAAATTGGATCCTGAATCAAATTCAAGCAGTTTTCTACGAAATGCCTGAAAACCGCATATTGCTTACCTGCAACTGCCTTATCAGCCATGATGTTGTTCACGAAACCATGCTGATTATAGTCCGTGACATCTGGACTAAACTAGATCCATTCAGCCAGTACCAAATCGACTTCTTGGAAGAACAGATGTTTCAATGGCAAAATTCACGATATTTTGAGTCCATTCGTGTTCACACGGAGAACCCCAAAATCAAATCCAGATGACCAAACCTAACTTGGAAGACATTTTAGATATTTGGCGTACAGAGGCTGCTGCTTCTGACTACAGTAAAGAGCGCATCAAGGGTACGGCTTTTGAAAAGCTGTGCATCCCGTTTCTAACGTATGATCCGTTACAGAAAACCTACTATGAAACGCCTATACCTTATGCGGATTGGGCATCTAGTCAAGGACTCCCTGAAGGAGATATTGGGATTGATCTGGTTGCAAAGCTCCGGGGTTCAGATGGCTGGTGTGCCATCCAATGTAAACTTTGGGCCGAGGGCAAAACACTTCAGAAAAAGGATATAGATTCTTTTTTGGCTGCATCCAGCAGGAAGTATTTTTCACGTCGACTGATCATAGACACAACGGGTAAGTCCTGGAGTAAGCAGGCGGAGGAGACCGTCCGTGATCAGGATCCACCAGTAATCCGAATCGGTCTCCATGAACTCAACCATAGCTCCATTGATTGGGGCAAGTATGTTGGTGACGGAACGGTTACAACCGAAATCACCTCGAAAATACCACGCCCGCATCAGACAGAAGCCATCAATAAAGTAGTTTCTGGCCTGCAAGAAAAAGGATCACGCGGAAAGCTTCTCATGGCCTGCGGCACGGGCAAGACCTTCACCTCGCTCCGTATTGCAGAGGATCTGGCTGGCATTGGAGGGCGCGTCCTGTATCTGGTCCCAAGCCTGGCCCTCATGTCTCAGACCGTACGGGAATGGGCTGCGGATACACGGTTTCCCTTACGGTCTTATTCGGTGTGCTCCGATGCGCAGGTTGGTCGTCGCAGACGTCGAAATGATGACCGGATTGATTTGGATGTGCTTGATTTAGCCTATCCAGCAACAACCGACGCAAAAAGCTTGGCATTGCATGCGGGAGGAGATAAATCGGATACATTCACGGTGATATTTGCGACCTATCACTCTCTTGCTGTCATTGGGAACGCCCAACGTGAGTACGGACTTCCGGACTTTGATCTGGCAATCTGTGACGAAGCCCATCGGACAGCGGGTGCCCGGATCAAGGATGAAGAGGATAGCCATTTTGTTCAGATTCATGACCAAGTGCATATCCGAACTCATCGGCGCCTGTACATGACCGCAACGCCCAAGGTATATGCCGCCTCTGCGCGCAATAGGGCAGGCAAAGTGAATGCAACACTATATTCGATGGAGGATGAAGAGACCTATGGGCCGGTACTGTATGAGATCGGGTTCGGGGAAGCGGATCCATTGATTGAGTATGGGATTGCATCGGAACATGTGGATGGGACCTTCAATGCACTGAGCCGCACCGAGCGCCTAGACTGGCTGGATTCGGTGCAGGCCCAGGATCGGAGATGCCACGTTCTTTCCAACGTTCGTTGTTTATCTGAAGGCGTGGATGTGCCGGCCTTGGATGCGATCCTGTTCATGCATCCTCGCAAGAGTCAGATCGAGGTGGTACAGGCCGTGGGACGGGTTATGCGCCGATCCGTGGGGAAGAAGATGGGGTATGTCATTCTACCGGTGGTGATTCCATCGGCGTCGGATGCGAGCGATTATCTGGATAATAACGAGACGTTCCGGGTGGTATGGCAGGTTCTCAATGCCATTCGCTCTCATGATGAGCGATTTGAAGCGATGTTGAATCTACTTGAGGAAGGCCAGTCCGGGAAGCATCTCGGGATCATTGCGCTGTCGGATTGGCAGTGGCAATCTGGCTCTGGAAGGTCTCCTTCGATTGGCATCGGGACGTCGGGAGGTACGACGGAAGAAACGAGTCAAATGAATGGGCAGCAGTTATCTCTGGAATTTGACCTTCCGGCTGCGATCCGAGCAAAGATCGTGGAAAAATGCGGGAATCGCAAGTACTGGGATGAATGGGCAATAGATGTTGCTGAGATTGCACAGAAGCATATTGTTCGAATTACGGAGATGGTGAATCGACATGAGGAGGCGCAAGAGGTCTTTCGGGATTTTCTGGCCGAATTGCAGGATGATCTGAACGAGGGGATTACGGAGAAGGAAGCGATCGAGATGTTGGCGCAGCACATGGTGACGAGGCCGGTCTTTGAAGCGCTGCATGGAGACGGGCGGTTCGTGGATCAGAACCCCATCAGCAAGGGGATGCAGTTGGTCTTGGATGTACTAAAGCCTGCGAAGATTGAAGTGGAGGCGGAGAGCTTGGATGAATTCTATGCGAGTGTTGCGCGGCGCGCCAAGGCGGCGAATACGCCGTTGGCACGGCAGAAGATTATCACGGATTTGTACGACAAGTTCTTTCGGAATGCATTTCCGAAGACGGCAGAGCGGCTGGGAATTGTGTATACGCCGATCGAGATCGTGGATTTCATTCTGCACTCCGTTGATGATCTGTTACGAGATGAGTTCGGACAATCGCTTTCTTCCGAAGGTGTAGAGATTCTGGATCCATTCACGGGAACAGGGGCCTTTATCACTCGAATGATCCAGAACGGACTGATTGAGCGAGACGCGCTCCCCCTAAAGTACCAATCCGAGATCCATGCCAATGAGATCATGCTCTTGGCCTACTACATTGCTGCGGTAAATATTGAGGAGGCATTTCACGCAGAGATCGGAACGGATCAGTATGAGCGTTTTCCAGGGATCATTCTGACCGATACGTTTGAAATGCAGGATGGTGAAGATATGATCGCGGACATCCTTCCTGAGAACTCTGAGCAGCGAAAAAGGCAGAAAGAGGCGCAGATTCGGGTGATTGTAGGGAATCCTCCTTGGAGCGTGGGGCAGAGGAGTGAAAATGATGCAACAAAAAATCAATCTTATCCGATTCTTAATCAAAGGATAAAAAATTCCTATGCAGCCTATTCTTTGGCTACAAATAAGGTGAGCCTGCGCGACAGCTATATCTTAGCAATTCGCTGGGTTTCAGACCGGATTGGAGCAAGTGGGGTAATTGGGATGGTAACCAACGCTGGTTGGTTGGAGGGGAATGCGATGGATGGGATGCGAAAGTGTCTGGCGGATGAGTTTACCTCCATTTATGTGTTGAATTTGCGGGGGAATCAGAGGACTCAGGGCGAAAAATCACGTCAGGAAGGAGGGAAGGTATTTGGATCGGGTTCCAGAGCACCGGTGGCTATTACGCTTTTTGTCCGCAATCCGAGGCGTAGTAAGATCTTATACCAGGGGTGCCAGATTTTATACCACGACATTGGCGATTATCTAAGCCGTGAGGAGAAGCTGGGCAAGGTGAAGGAGTACCGAGGAATTCGAGGGCTTACAGGGGAGTGGAGTGAACTCAAGCCCAATACCTATCATGATTGGCTAAACCAGCGGGACGAAGGGTTCGAAAAATTCATGGCCCTGGGGGATAAGAAGGGAAATGTGAAAGAGGTGATTTTCAAGAATTATTCTCTGGGGATAAAGACGAACCGCGATGCATGGTGCTACAATTATTCAGAAGCGTCGCTTCAGTGTAATATTCGCGCGATGATTCGCTTTTATGAGAGTGAACGAGACCGGCTACTAGAGCAGGATGCTAAGGGACGGAAATGGGCAGCGGCAGAAATCACGCAATTTGTCAATAATAACCCCACGAAGATTAGCTGGACAAAAGACCTGAAGGCTGATCTGGCAAAAAACAAAGAACTGAGCATTCAAGCGGGCCGCATCGCAACTTCTGACTACAGGCCCTTTACCCAGCAACATCTGTTCTTTAGTCGTAGACTGAACCAGAGCATCTATCGAATTCACCAATTATTCCCGCATGGAGGGGCGGAGAATCGGCTGATTTGTGTGACGGGGAGAGGGTCTACAAATCCGTTCTCCTGCATCATGGTGGACAATATTCCCGATCTCGAAATTATTAGCAAGTCGCAGTGTTTTCCCCGATGGCTGTATTCAAAACCTGATGAAGCCAAGGAAGATCTGTTTGCAGAGGATATAACTCAAAAAACAGATTCCGACGGATATTTACGCGAAAGTGCGATCAAGGAGGAGGCATTATGGACTTTCCAAGAAAAAATGGGGGGGGGGGCAAAATGAAGTCACAGCAGATGACTTGTTCTACTATACCTACGGCATACTCCATGTTCCTTCCTATCGGACAAAATACGCTGCAAACCTCTGTAAAGAACTCCCTCGAATTCCATTTCCCAAAGATGAACAGCAGTTCTGGATGCTTGCCAAGGCTGGTAGAAAACTGGGAGAGTTGCATGTCAACTACGAAGGAGTCAAAGAGTACCCAATCAGCTTTGAAGAAGGAGGCTGGAACCCCGCAAATGGTATGCATCCGGAAGCTTTGTTCCGGGTGGGAAATCGCTCCATGCGCCATCCCGGAAAAGCAAGAAATAGGGACAGGTCTCGCATTATCTACAACGATCATATTACCGTACAGGGAATCCCACTTCAAGCCTATGATTATATGGTCAATGGGAAACCTGCGATCGCATGGGTCATGGAAAGACAACGCGTGAAAATAGACAAAGCCAGCCAGATCGTAAACGATGCTAACCGCTTTGCAATTGAAACCATGCAGGATCCTGCCTATCCGCTCAGATTACTCGCAAAAGTAATCACGGTTAGCATGGAGACGGTAAAGATTGTCGAAACCCTCCGTGAGATTGAATTCTCATAGGTGTGTACAAGGCAAGCAGCAACATCAACTCATGTTATCATTTAAGATTCAGCTCTATAGCGTCCTGAAATCAAAGCTCAAGGCAGAGTCCGTTGATCTGGAAACCCAACCGGGCATTACTGTGAGTGAGTTTCTTGATTTGGCATGTGAGCAGTATCCTGCAATGGCTCCATATCGGAGTGTGATGCGCTTGGCGGTAAATCAGACGTACTCCCGGGATTCAAGTATCATCCAGGATGGTGATGAAATCGCCATCATAACCCCGGTAAGTGGTGGCTGAAGATTTACGCAAACGATGGATACAGCTTTCACGAGAGCCTATTGATATCACTGAGGCATATCAATTCCTGCAAACTCCTGTAGCAGGAGGCCTTGCACTCTTTATTGGGTCCACACGGCAGTGGACAGCTGGACAGGAGACACTATCTCTGACTTACGAAGGTTACGAACCCATGGCACTTAAAGAGATGCACAGGCTGCTAGATATTGCCGTGAATCGTTGGCCGATCCATCGTGCGTGCCTGCTCCATCGACTTGGTGAAGTACCACTCGCTGAAGCCAGTGTACTGGTTGGAGTTGCCACGTCGCATCGCCCCGAAGCGTTCGAAGCCTGTCGTTACCTAATTGATCGACTTAAAGTACAGGTGCCGATCTGGAAACAGGAGCACCTCGCTGATGGGCAGAAAATCTGGGTGCAGGGCACCGAATCCCCCGAACCTCCTAACTCTTAAGTACGCTCAGGATTCGTTTCTCGGGCTCTGGATGGATATCTGGAGCGAATGGTTTTCCCGATACCTTCTCAAAGAGATCGATGTAGCGTTCGGATACCCGAGTACGGAATTCATCAGGAAGGGCAGGGGCCGATTGGTCTTCCTGTCCACGAAAACCTTGATCCATTAACCATTCACGCACAAACTCTTTGGAGAGTTGTTGTTGCGGTTTGCCTTGCCGGAGGAGTTCCTCGTAGGTCTCAAGGTAAAAATAACGTGAGGAATCCGGGGTATGAACCTCATCAATCAAGACCCAATCACCACTTGGGGTTTTGCCAAATTCGTACTTGGTGTCAACTAAGATCAGTCCTTGAGCAGCTGCAAGGTCTGTACCCCTCTGAAACAATGCCAACGAGGTTTTTTCAAGTTGGTCAAATATATCTGCACTGATTAAGCCCTGTTTGATCGCCTCGTCACGGCTGATATCTTCGTCGTGTCCAACCTGTGCCTTGGTTGTTGGTGTGAGAATCGGTTTGGGAAGCTTATCGTTTTCATTCAGCCCATCGGGTAATGATTTCCCACAGAGTATCCGTTTGCCGGTGCGATAGGTCCGCCAAGCATGTCCAACCAGATAACCTCTTACCACAAATTCAAGCTTTCCCGGATCACATTTGTGTGCAATAGTGACGTTTGGATCCGGCACACTCACAATATGATTAGCAATGATATCACGAGTTGCATCAAAGAAGTAGGCGGCTAGCTGATTGAGCACTTGGCCTTTGAATGGGATCGTCTGATCGAGAACTCGATCAAATGCCGAAATTCGATCGGTGGTCACCATGATCAAGCGATCTCCTTGGTCATAGGTATCGCGCACTTTACCTCGATACTTGGTGCCTAGATCCGTAAAATCTGTCCCGGTTAATGTCTTATCAAGTTGGTTTTCGATTGCTTTGGTATGCATGTCTATTCTAATGGTTGGGGATAGTCGCTCGACCTTCGTACCCGAAGCTTGGCTACAATCTCTTGATCGATACGTCCAGACTCTGAAGGGTTTCTTTGGCGAAAAATTAAACGCTCAGCAGCTAGTCTACCGGTATGTTCAATGCGTTGATCAATGCTACTCAACCCAAGGTAGTAGCTTGTCTTAATGTCATCATATCCGACGAGGGCAATATCCTCCGGCACGCGCTTGCCTGCATCTCGTATTGCCTTCCACGCACCGATTGCTTGTACATCGCTGGATGCTAGAACCGCTGTAATTGGTGGAGAAACCTGCAGGAGCTGATTCATTGCTTCAAATCCATGCTCTTCACTAAATCCAGCATGTTTGATCGTACTACCGCTCTGAACGAGGCTATCGTCAAATGGTATTTTATACTTTTTCAGTGCCTTTTTATAACCACGAATACGTTCAAGTTGAACATATCCATCTGTATAGGCACGTATAAGACCGATACGCTGATACCCCTTTTTCAATAGATGGGTTGTAGCCTTCTCGGCTCCCTTGGAATCATCCCAATAGAAACAGTCAAATTCAGTGTGATGGTGGCCAATCAGTATAACGGGGGCGCTGAAGGCCTTTAACTCTTTTGAAAGGGTGGGAGAGACTGGGATTCCTGCCAAGATCAGTCCATCTACTTTCCCACCTTTCAATTTACTTCGTAACCGTTCCAGAGGGTTCGTACTACCGAGATCGAACAGAAGTAAATCACAATCTTCGTCAATATCAGCAAGGACGGTACGAAATCCCTTGAATAACGAGTTATGAAAAGCTGTCGTTATCGTGGGCGTCGCGATTGCTATCAGACTTGAATCCTGCTGCGCCAAGGACCTTGCGACACGATCTGGAAGATATTTTAGCTCATCAACTACTTCAAGAACATGTTTCTTGGTATCTTCTGCGACATTAGAAGAATCATTCAGTACACGGGATACAGTGGAAATGGCAACTCCGGCCCTGTCTGCAACTTCATAAATCGTAACACGTGATTTGGAACGTGCCATAGGCCAATCCTAGATTCGATAAGTGGTAACGATCAGTAGCATAAGCGAAATGCAAACGCCTTGTACTATATTCTAAACGTAGCTGTTCTTACTTGAAAACCCGATGGCAAGTGTAACCTTTGAAAATGTTCAAAAAGTGTACGACAACAACCATCTGGCTGTTGATGGAGTGAATTTTACTGTCGCAGATGGTGAATTGATGGTGCTGGTTGGGCCATCTGGTTGCGGCAAGAGCACTACGCTACGAATGCTGGCTGGCCTTGAATCCGTAACGGGTGGATCGATATCCATTGATGACTTAGTTGTGAATGACATTCCATCAAAGGATAGGGATGTGGCGATGGTATTTCAGAACTATGCACTGTATCCGCATATGACGGTTTTCAACAACATGGCTTTTGGCCTAAAGCTCCGAAAATATTCAAAAGTTGAAATCAAACAGCGAGTGGGGCAGGCCGCCGAAATTCTAGGAATCACGGACATCCTGGATCGCAAACCTAAGCAGCTTTCCGGTGGACAGCAGCAACGGGTAGCAGTTGGTCGTGCGATAGTTCGTAAACCAAAAGTCTTTCTATTTGATGAGCCTCTTTCAAATTTGGACGCGAAGTTGCGTGTCCAAATGCGTACCGAGCTGGCTCGCTTGCATCGGGAGCTAAACGCTACGATGGTCTACGTGACTCACGACCAGACTGAAGCAATGACATTAGGGGATCGAATCGTTGTGATGAATGAGGGGGTCATCCAACAAATTGATGACCCTGTCACGCTTTACAAACGGCCCCAGAACCGTTTCGTAGCCGGATTCATTGGTAGTCCTGGGATGAATTTTGTTAATGGATCCCTTGAAGTCGTAGATGGAACATGTCGGTTCGTTTCCGAAAAACGTGACCTGCAACTTAGGATTCCCTTGGAATCGGCTACTGCTGAATCGAATCATCAGGTGGTTCTTGGCTTTCGCCCAGAAAACATCAATTCAGTTTCAAATTCCCAAAACAGCCATGGTGAAGGTATTATTGAGGCGGAGGTTGTATTTGAAGAGCACTTGGGGGCAGAGTCATATGTATATGGCAAAACATCTTCCACTACATTTATGACTCGCGTAGCTGGTACTTCAAATTTCGGAATTGGACAGCGGTTGCAACTTGAATTGGATCTCCACCAGATCCATGTCTTTGATGCAGAAACGGGCAATCTTGTTGTTCGTGGAGGCAGTGAGGAGTAGGGGAAGGGGCAGGGCAGCCTAATGAATCCCTTTACGCTAGCCCTGAATCACTCCGGATCAGAACTGTTCAGATATCTATATACTTGGAGGAGGATTCGTCTGGACGAGCATGAGCATATTTACTGGTGGTCGTAAGAGACTGATGTCCCAGAGATTCCTTTACCAAGTGGACTGGAGCTCCATGATTAAGGGCATGGGATGCGTGAGCGTGTCGGAGCCAATGGGGGGATATATTCTGGTCAAATCCTGCACTCTTTGCCGCATTTCGAACAATTCGCCAGATCTGCTGCCTAGACAGTGGTCCACCTTTACGTGACCGGAAAACAGGTTGATTTGGTTCGGTGGCCTCTGTTTTCGATTTGAGTTCCATCAGTTCCTTCCAGACTGAGGTAGGGACGACTAATGTCCTCGTTTTATTGCCTTTACCCAGGAGAGTGATCTGGCCTTGCTGATTGTCGTTTCGTGCGATTACGGCACCCCAATAGAGTCGGCTCAACTCTGATACACGAGCACCGGATGCGTAAAATAGCTTTAGTAGCACACGATTCCGTAGCGTGCTTGCCTGAGCAAGAATTTGTTGAATATCTGCCTCTGTCAGGATGCGCTCACTCAATTTTTCAGGGATATTGGGCAGGGTGACAGCTGCACCCACATTGAAGAGTAAATATCCAATTCGGTGAGCGAAGCTGAACAGACTCTTGACTGCTGCCAGTTTACGTGCTTGAGTTGCGGGTAAAGCTCCTTTTTCTTTCAGATGATCTACCCAGTCCCAGAAATGCTGCAGTTTAACGTCGCTCAGCGGTACATCCACAAAGTCTACAAATTGCTCGATATCGTGCGAATAAGCCTCCTGAGAACGCGAACTTTTTCCTTGTAGCCAAAGGCTGATGAGATGCATATCATCATTGGCCTGACTGGAGGGTTGAGAGCTAACCGGCACAAGCATGAATAAACCTGTTACTTGAATGAAGTTGTATTAGTAGGCGTACATTTTGGATTCCCCGAATCATTATCCAAATCCCTTGATTGATTGCCGTGGTTAGGCGTGAACGAATCTCAGGAAATCCAATATATCTAACCCTTGTTAGTTCAAAACCATGTGATTCAATTTCTTGCTTGGTTCAATCCCTTGCTCAATCAACTAGCCCCCTAATAAGATCCTGGTAAATGGCAACGCGAGTTGCTCCCCTGGTATAGTAGGACGGCCGTCAGATAAGGCTACGGGGCGCTATGTATTT
>VXSC01000006.1 GCA_009838195.1 Rhodothermaceae bacterium
TGATGGCCAAGACCGTTCAAAATTTCGAATATGGGGGATTTTCGGACGGGCACTACTTATGTTTTGACGCGCAGGAAATGGCTCCCGCGCGCCGAAACACATCAAGACATGGAACTTCTTTTTGTTTGGGGATTCCAGATTCCTGTCCTATTCACCTGCCTGACTGCCAGTATGGGTATGGCCACGCTCATCTTTGTTACCGGCTGTAACGATTCTGCCGTTACTGAAATCGAGGTCGATAACCTGAATGAACAGTTGGAACGTATTTCCCCAAGCACCAACTCCGAAAATCGTATTCGAAATAAATTTGAGGCTAAGGGGCAACGATTCATCGAAAAAATCTCCGGGATTCCGTGGACTGAATTATCTCAAATGGAACCCTCGGAATTGTTTAAGCTTCCATATGATATCGAATTGTCTTCAGTAGATGAACAAACATTAGAAGAGTGGGAGGAATTGCAAGAATTGGCCGAGAAATTAGCCCAATCTAATGATCTTACATAAAGAGTTTATGTATCCATCAACAAGGTGCGTAGACCAGAAGTGAAGGTCCATCCCGAGTTGAAAGGCACGTGATATGTACGGTTGAAGAATGAAGAGAACCGTACGAACCAACAAGACGAGGTCTTCCAAGTTTTTCAGGAATCCAACCTCCAAGTTAGTCTCGCCTGGCGATTACGAGAGGAATTCAAAGGGATCTTTCACTGTACATCCCTCACCGAAGCAAAGAAGTATTTTGAACTTTGGTTGAGTCGTGTGGAAGAGATGGCTGTCAAGGAAATGACTAAGGTTGCCGACAGGTTTCTGCGACACTTTGACGGAGTCTGTAATGCACTTTGTCACGAACAGTCCAATGCCAAAGCAGAACGAATGAACGGCAAAATCCAAGAAATCAAAACCATCGGAAGAGGATACAGAAGATTTGAAAATTTCAGAGTCGCAATTCTATTCTTCTGCGGTGGGCTGGATCTCTATCCACAACATTCGTGGTAGAGCCTGAATTTGGTTCTATGATGATAGTTACGTATACTAGAGCAGCCGGTTCGTGCATTCATACACCAAGAGGGGAATGGACAGCAGGAAAACAATCGCAGGATTTTTTCTTTTCGCTGGAGGGAACCGTTTCAGGGACTGCATCCGGCATGCCCTGCACTCCGTTGGTCTTTGGGTGTTGTGTTTTCCTATTGTGGTATTTGCTCAGGTGCATGCACAGCAAATTCAGTCCCATACCGAAGTGGAGTTCCAGGTTTTATTAAGTCTGAACCTGCAGGCACTCAAAGAACGCGAGCAGGACGTTATCGCCGCGGCCACGCTATTTTCTGCTGAACCGCGTACCGCTCCTTTCGAAGCGATTCGCGTGAGCGAAGGCGAATTTTCTCAACGCAGCCCCACCTTGGTTTTTCCATTTTTTCCTCATGAGGAATCAGGCACGAGGGTCTACGTGTCATCCGTAGATTCAATAGGTAACCGGTGGAGTGATTTTGAACAGTTGCTGAACAATACCCAGAATTTCTCGATGGTTTCGGTGCCCGAGAGTGTGGACTCGGTAAGCATCCCGGTCAAGATTGTTGATGACGGGGAGGATGAGCATCGCGAGACGGTGATTCTAACGCTGGAAGATGGTGCGGGATATGCGATCAATGACCCACCTGCACATACGCTTGCAATCACGAACAATAATTTGGTTACGGCTCATTTTGTTTTGGCGGAGGACAGGGCAAACGAGAACGATGGCACACACTATATAGATGCAACCATTAATCCTGCCCCCGTGTCGGGTTTCAGATTGTGCTTTGAGGTTAGCGGTACAGCGAGGCAAGGTCAAGACTACACCATGGATAATAGCGTTTTCGTTTGGATCCCTGCGAATGAGACCAAGGTGAAGATCCCGGTCATGATCCGTAAAGACTTCAAAATTGAGGGTGACGAGACCGTGATTCTGACTCTGACTAATCACTTGGGGTACACTTTGGGAAGCCCAAGTCAACACACGTTGACCATCGTGGACAACACTGTGCCAATACCCCGTTTTATTGAACGTGAAAGCAGCGTGGACGAGAATGTTGGTACTACACCCCACAAAGTGAGAGTAGATATTTTTCCTGTACCCAAATCCGAATTTACATTTAGTTACACGCTGAAAGGTACAGCGACCGTAGGTTTTGACTATAACACAAATTCCACGACGGTTCAAGTCCCTGCGAATGTGTCCACGGTGAAGATCCCGTTGACGATTATTGACGATATGGAGATTGAGGGTGACGAGACGGTGATCTTGAATCTTGAAAAGACCGAGAACCATACACGTCTCCACAAGATTAAGCATACGCTGACGATTAAGGACGACGATATTCCAAAGGCCCGTTTTGATTTGGTAGCGGACCGTGTAAAGGAGGACGCGGGTACCCGCCATGTTAAGGTACATATTTCTCCTGTTTCCGCTAGTGGCTTTACATTGAACTATACGACGCAAGGAAGCCGGGCATGGCAGGGCAGCGACTTCACGATTCCCAAGGTGGTTCAAGTTCCTGCGAATGCGCCCTCGGTAGATATCCCGATCACGATTGTCGACAACTCTAGGCCTGAGGATGACGAGAAGGTGATTCTGAAGTTGACGCCCGCCACAGGGTACATGGTCGGAAGCCCAGGCACCCATACTCTGACGATTTTGGACGATGATGACTGGGGAAAAGTCGATTTTGTTTTGGATAGATCAGGTGCGAAAGAAGACAAGGGGACACACAATGTTGAGGTACGCATTTCTCCTGCGGCGATAATTCCCTTCGTATTGGGTTACAATCGGAAAGGTACAGCAACTCCGGGGAAGGACTATACCAGTTCCTTCTGGGTTAGAGTCCCTTTGGGTGCGCCCTCGGTGGAGATCCCGGTCAATATTATTGACGACACCGAGGGGGAGTCTGACGAGACGGTGATTCTGACGCTGTACACTGGTGGTGCTAACCGATTTTACACCGACGGAAGCCAAATCACCCATACTCTGACCATTGAGGACAACGATGCCTCGGAGGCCCACTTTGCTTCGACGGCATCGAGCGCGCTGGAAGATACGGGTACGCACGAGATCGAGGTTCTCATAGATCCT
>VXSC01000007.1 GCA_009838195.1 Rhodothermaceae bacterium
CCAATCCGATGGTTGCATCTATGATCAGTACTGCCACATCACAATTTCGGATCGCCCTTTCGGTACGGAGTGTGGCATAGAATTCGACATTCTCATGAACTTTGGTTCGTCGCCGCAGCCCTGCGGTGTCAACCAGTATTACTTCCTGATCATTGTGTATCAGCCTTGCATCCACTGCATCCCGGGTTGTCCCGCTGATTTCCGTGACGATTGAGCGCTCCTGACGCAGCAGAGTATTGGTCAGTTGCGATTTACCGACATTCGGTCGCCCGATGAGTGCAACTCTGACTCCAGTATCCTCCTCCATGGTCTCTTCAGTCGGCAGTTCAGCCGTCACGGCATCAAGAAAATCTCCTGTCCCCATCCCATTCGTGGCGCTGACCGGGTAGACCTCTCCCAGTCCTAGGCTATACATGGATGCTGCGTCCCATCGACGCTGTTGATTGTCTGCCTTATTGGCAACCACGAGAACGGGCTTTCTGCTTCGCCGAAGCATCCGAGCCATTTCTTCATCCAGATCGGTCACGCCAGCCGTGATGTCTGTAACTAGTAAGATGATATCGGCTTCGACGAGTGCGATCTCCACCTGCTCACGTATTGCACGCTCGAAACGATCGGCACTTCGGGGCACATACCCGCCTGTATCTACCAGTGCAAATTCCCGCCCATTCCAGAGCACCTGACCATATACACGATCTCGCGTCACACCCGGGGCATCATGTACAATCGCCTGACGAGTCTCTGTGAGCCGATTAAAGAGCGTGGACTTCCCTACGTTCGGACGACCAACAATAGCAACGAGCATCTTGAATTCTTCTGGGATTTTCTATACCTGATTGCACCGGTGCATTGCACGAGCACTACCTTGCAATACTACCTGCTTCTCGCGAGGCTCATGTAGCCTTATGACAAGGCGATTATTGTTATACTCACAATATACAGCCAACAATCCCGGCATAATAATTGCAGGAATTCATCGTGATGAATTCCTGTACACTGAATCGTCAGATCTGCGTGCAGTATTTCACCTGCCTAATGTCAGAAAACATTTCTGACTTATTTGCCTGTTGACTAAACCCTCTCTAAATCATGGAATTACGCAAATCTCTTTCAACCTCTACCAAAAAAGCTCCTAGCCTCTTCGCGCTGGTTACCGTGGTCACTGCAATCTTTTTGCTGATCATGTTTTGGAATAATCAGCAAGAATCCGAACCCCTCGAAATCGTTGACCAGATGCCGACACTCATCGGAGGCATCAATGCGCTGGCCTCTGAAGTGAAATACCCGGAAAACGCTCGCAAAGACCAGATTGAAGGACGGGTGATCGTACAGTTCACGGTAGACAAAAATGGTGATGTGCGTGATCCCGTGGTCGTGCTAGGAATTGGCGGTGGGTGTGATGAGGAAGCTGTTCGCGTTGTTACTGAACATGCAAAATTCAAACCAGGAGCCCACCAGGGACGTGTGGTCCCAGTCAAAATGGCCATTCCATTCACATTTAAGCTGCCTTCACAAGGGGATGATCTGGCGGAAGAGGTTCTTAAATTCGTAGATCAGATGCCGGAACTCATAGGAGGTATCAGCACACTGGCCTCTAACATGAAATACCCGGAAATCGCTCGCAAAGACCAGATTGAAGGGCGGGTGATCGTAAGATTCATTGTAGATAAGGAGGGTAATGTTCGTGACGCCTCAATCACAAAGGGCATTGGTGGTGGATGTGACGAGGAAGCTATCCGAGTTCTTACCGAACACGCAAAATTCAGGCCCGGAATTCATCAAGGTGAGACCGTTCCGGTTGAGATGCAAATACCTGT
Source organism: Rhodothermaceae bacterium (assembly GCA_009838195.1). Taxonomy (NCBI): domain Bacteria; kingdom Pseudomonadati; phylum Rhodothermota; class Rhodothermia; order Rhodothermales; family Rhodothermaceae; species Rhodothermaceae bacterium. The sequence goes on from VXSC01000007.1 coordinate 1,818, forward strand.
TGTATTCAAACTGGGGTCAGACTCTGCCTAAGGCGCAACCGAAAAACGCTTGATTGCCCTCTGATCTTTAGTTGGGTTTCTGTGCCTGACTACAAGATGAAATCTATCCTCCGCGGCTAGGCTGCAACCTGCAGGGCGTATCAGACGATGAAAATTTTGGCCTGAAGGGAGGTTATTGCCTTATCCGATGAGCCTTGATATTTACGGGTGAAAGACCGGAATCTCGTTGGATGACTCAAGTTTCTGGATACTCCCAAATAAGGAAAGGATATGCGGGTTTTCTTTCCTTAAAAATTCGCTAAGAAAATTTCTTTCCTTACAGATGCAGTTTGAGCCATTCCCACGCCACATTGGGGAATGGCTAGGGTATCTATTGTTGGCAAAAGGTCAAGACATCCCTGTCTCCGCTAATACTTGCAGAGGCTGTCAATCTAAAAACTGGTTTCCACGCTCGACGGGATACTCTTGCGCAAGGCGCGAATATTTGGTTGACTGGATCCAACAAGGTTTTTTCTAAAATCCCTTTCTACATAGGGAATAATTCATCGCACCCCACCCTTACCGAGTCTCTGACGATTGGACATCATGGATTTGCAACAAAGAAAGGATATGCGGGTTTTCTTTCTTTAAAAATTTATTAAAAAAGTTTTTTACCTAACCGATGCAGGTTAAAAAATCTCCGCACCATATTGGGAAAATGGTTGAGGTATCTACCGTTGGCAAAAAGGTTAAGGCATACCTACCACCGCTACTTCCTCTGAAGCCACCGATTGATCTCGGAGAAATGGCATCTAAGCTTGAGCGGGCTACTCACGCAGTCGGTCAACTGGATGGAATGACTAGAATTTTGCCGAGCACACAGATGTTTCTTCATACATACATCAGGCAAGAGTCGGTCCTATCATCTCAAATAGAAGGCACAGAGTCATCTTTGTCTGATTTACTGCTCTTCGAAGCTGAAAGCACACCAAAGGTAGCTTTGGATGACGTCCAAGAGGTGTCGAACTATGTTAATGCCCTAACATATGGTTTGTTAAGGCTGAAAAGCGGATTTCCACTAAGTCAACGCTTGATGCGGGAAATGCATGGAATCCTGCTATCTACAGGACACGGGAGGAGAAAAGATCCCGGAGAATACCGTCGCTCCCAAAACTGGATTGGAGGACTAGATCCAGAAAACGCAAAATACGTTCCACCGCCTGCCACATATATACTGGACCTAATGAGCAACCTAGAACGATTTATTCACGATGATCATTCGGATATCCCGGTTCTCATTCAGGCAGGGATACTCCATGTCCAATTCGAAATCATTCACCCCTTTCTGGACGGAAATGGCCGCCTCGGTAGATTGCTGATTACACTTCTGCTTTGTGAGCGTAGATTATTAAAAGAACCGCTCCTGTATCTCAGTTTTTTCTTTAATGCTCATAGAGCGAAATACTATGCTCTGTTGCAACGAGTGCACACACATGGAGATTGGCAATCATGGCTTGAATTCTTTTTGGATGGAGTATTTAAGACTGCCGAACGTGCAACTAGGACTGCAGAGAAGCTTTTAGCTCTTTTTGATAAAGATCAGAATCAGATAAAGACCGTGGGAAAATCTCCCCCGTCAATGCCCCGTGTGCATCGAGCATTTCAGGAACGACCATTTCTTACAGTCCCATTCACGGCAAAATCTGTTGGAATCTCGCCACCCACTGCAAGAAAGTCCATTCGACGTCTTGAGGATATCGGGATCGTCCGAGAGGTAACTGGAAAATCCCGCAATCAAGTATTCGTTTACGAGGAATACATGAAAATCCTGACGGAAGGAACGGCTACGGATGTGTGATGACCATACTCCACACCCCTTTGGATATATGTATTCAGCAGAGACTTAAATCCTCTAACCATAATCATCGGAGCAGACCCGGGATAATCACCCCGAACGTCGCTCCAAAGAACCGATTCACCACCGAATCAGCGAAGGCGGTCTTTGTGCTCAAGATAAAGTGCGCGGAATAACATGTACGATGTCTCTGCCGTCTCTCTTGTGAACCAGTAATTCACCCCCGCACCCACTGCTGCACCAGCCAGCGGAATGGTCTGTAATAGTTTTCGACCAACAAGATTTTTTGCCAACTCTCTCGGCACGTGACGGGACTGATCCGAGAATACCCCCCGCACACGCCCCTGATACGTCCCACCCCCTGCATAGGAGGCCGCAGCAATACCAACCTCATGCATCGCACCACTGCGAGCTTCTCGTGAATTTGCGGCCGCTGCGTTATAGATCGATAAAATAATCGGTCCATGCTCCGGTCCGGTCATTGGAAATCCATACGCTGCGCCAATCCTCTGAATGAGATGAAGGTTAATGGCAAAAAGCAAGGGGATATCTGCTGCAATCAGAACCGCGCCACCCAAACCCGTTCCCCCACCACTGAGCGCGGCCAGGACCGTATTCTGAGTAAAAAGTCCCTTCGCCAACTCATCCAACGTCTCTAAAGGAGCCCCACGCAAATCTTCCATCTTTTCAACCTCTAATCCTTTCCTGCGCGCCTCTGACTGGATGCCACTCAAATCCACTGCCCATTTCGTGGCATCATTAAGCCTAGACAGAAATGCACCTATTGCATCACTCATCTGATCCACCAAGTGGGCTGGAACTCCCTGCTCCACCGCCCAATCTACAGGGCGCATGACCCAGTCCATGGCTCGAGCCGCCAAAGAACCATCTCCACGCAACCACGCATCTACCTCCTTCTGAACAGATTTTTCGTAAGCGGTAAGCCGCATGAGTTTTTAATGTGGTTGATCGCTGTGACCTACAGAAAGAACAGTCCCAGCACTCCTACTCCTACGCAGTAAATCGCAAATATGTGCAGTCGGCCACGTCGGACAAACCCAAGCACCACGTGAATTGCAAATATACCGGTTGCAAATGCAATGGTCGTGCCAAGCAGCACCGGGAGCCAATTGACTGGTTCTGGCGATTGGATCAATCCTAACCCTTTGACGAGGGTTGCTCCAGCAATGGCAGGCAAAACCATAATGAATGAGAAATCTGCCGCAGCTTCAGGTTTGACTCCAGACAGTAATCCCGTACTGATCGTAGCCCCTGATCTGGACATTCCAGGAAGAAGTGACACGGCCTGAGCCACACCCATCAGGACAGATTTCCAGAGCGTGATATCGCTGCCCTGGGTACGGGCCAGCAAAGTAGAAGCCAAAATTACGCCCGTAAGGATCAACATCACACACGCGAACCAGGGACGCGCGTAGGTCCATTCCAGTTGTGTGTCAAGAAATACATAGGCCAACCCGGCAGGAATACTCGCGAAGATCACTTGCCAGGCCATCCGCGCATTTACGTTCACCTGATAAGCCTTTCGGGGATGCATCAGCGTACGGATCATGCCCCTCACGATTGCACCTAGTCGGTTCCTGTAGACAATAATGATGCTGAGGGCAGTCCCTGCGTGAAGAAAAACCTCAAACGTTACATCCGGTGTAAGCTGCAACCCCAATACATGCTGTGCCAATACTAGGTGCCCCGAAGAAGAAACTGGCAGGAACTCCGTCAAGCCCTGCAGAAGTCCAAGAATCACCGCCTGCCACCAGGTCATGAAGATAGTTGAGTCGGTCCAGTGAGGGGAAAATACTTCATGGGAGCGCAGGTTCAACCATCACAACCTCTTCCCGGCTTACGGTGACTTCACCCAATGGGGCCCCACGTGCCTTACGAACATACTTTTTAGGTGTTACAATCACCGGAGCGATACTGCTGGTGCGTGCCTTGCTGTGCCAGGCCGCAATCGCTGCTGCCTGTTCAATCAGATAACTGCTCGGTTGCGCATCGCGCTTCGGAAGCCGCAGTACTGCGTGGGCTCCGCTCACCCCGCGTGCATGGAACCACAAATCAAATGGACGGGCATGTCGAAGTGTCAAAATCTCACTTTCCTTTGCATTGCGCCCTACCCATAATTCATAGGAGGGCGCAAGAACGTAACGCCGGAATGGCTGTCCGGAGGATGCGGGCTTTGCGCGCCCTTTCTGGAACGTTTTCAGATCCTTATAAGTCTTCGCTTTCTCCAGTTCCGCCAGTTCCGCTTGCAACGACACAACTTTTTCTTCAGCCTGCTTGATGAGCGTGTCCAGGTGTGCACGGGATGTTCGTGCCTTGCGCGCCTTTGAATAATAGCGCTCGGCATTCTGTAAAGAGTTCAGTGCCGGATCCAAAGACACCGTGACCATGGCTCCGGGATGAAATGCATCCTCAAGTTCCACGCAGGATGCGCCCGCTGGCAGTGGTGGTGAAGCCATCAGAATATGTCCGATCCGTTCGTATTCATCGGCACGTGAGGGTTGTGACTGTTCCGCTCTCATTCGCTCAGCCGAGCGCTCCGCCTTGTCCAGCATCCGAACAAGGTTTTTCCGTAGAGGATCATACTGTGCGCGATAAGCTCTCACCGACAGTAGGTGCTGCGCATATGCACGGAGCCCCTCATCAAGATCACTGTATTTCTGTACCTCTTCCTCACTGTGCTCTGTGAGAGGAAACAGAGAGATCGACGGCAGGTCCCGATAGACATGCAACGGACCCTGATCATTCAGCAACCGCAGGTGCATCGCCTGCGCCGCTTTATACACCAAAGCAGGATCCGGTAGATTGGCCCACCCATACAGCTTCATGACCCCGCTGGCCTGGTCTCTATTGAAGCGCACATAGATACGCTGCAGTGCCTTGGTCAGATTGCCCTTTGCACGACTCCATCGGGCCGTAAATTCTGCAAGATTCTTGGGTTCCGGCGCATTGCGTGCTTGGGGAAACTCCGTCGGGCCACCTTTACGAAATGCTTCCTGGACACGTCCAGCTTCATCTCCCAAAAATACATTAGCCCGGCTTCCATACAGATGCGCCTGAAGCTGAAGCCCACCCGTGAATTCCAGTATCAGAATCCGATCGCCTTCAGAAACACTCACCCTCGCAATTGACTGCCGCCGCAGTGCACGGAAAAGAGACTTCGTGTTGCGCCGGGGGCGACCAACATCCTCGCGCCGAAACGCACCAACAACCGGTGCATGCGTCAGAAACGAAATAGCCGTAACCGCAGAATTGTGTTCCAGTGCGATAATTAACTCTCCAGGAGCATGGCACCACGCATCCGTGACCGTAGCACCCGGGATAGACTGATCCCAGACGTGAGCAAGCCTGTGCAGGAGGTAGTAATTGTTTAGCATCCTGAAAAAGATAATGCGTAGCCGATCCCCTTGGACCGTCTATTGGTTAGCCCCTGACCATTGATTCCTGCAGGAATTTGATCGTCGTCTTCGGAATGAAATTTGCTCTATACATAATTACACTTAATGGCCCTAACAACCCCATTATTACCAACCTGGCAAGCCACCCAGGGGGGACTTACAGGCCATTATAGAACAATTATCAGAAGATCAAGTACCGCATGTTAATCGGTTCTGAGGGGTTCATGAAAAAGATCTGGTACTTAGGATTGGTGGCCCTCTTCGCATCCCAGACTTCCTGGGCACAGTTTTCCCAATCATCCATTCGTGGATCACGTGTAAAGTGCGTAAATAATCTGGCCGCCGATCATGCGTGCAGCAATATCGACCTCCTCGCCCGCATGTCTAGGACCGATCTGGAGGTGAGAGGTCGAAGCGTCCTTAACGATATCTGGGGATGGACTGACCCTGTTACCAAGCGGGAATATGCCCTCGTGGGTACGGGTCAATTTGTGGCTTTCGTTGATGTGACCGATCCCATCAACCCCATCTACAATGGAAAACTCCCTGGGCATGAATCGGATTTTCCCATCATTTGGCGGGATATGAAGGTCTACAAAAATCACATGTATGTGACGGTTGATGGACGCAATAACGGAATGCAGGTTTTTGATCTTCGCCAGCTGCGTGGCTTTGATGGAACCCCCAGAGATTTCCGTGCAACTGCACACTATGATGGAATAACCTCCGCACATAACCTGGCCATCAACGAGGAGTCTGGCTTTGCATATATCACCGGTTATGAACTTTCAAGATCAGCTCAGGGTGCAAAAGATACCTGTGGTGGTAGGGGATTGCACATTGTAGACATTCGAATCCCCAGCAATCCAACCTACGCGGGCTGCTTTGCAAATCGCGGCACCGGTAATCGAAACGACGGATACACACACGATGCTCAGTGTGTGATCTACCGCGGCCCCGATGAAAAATATCAGGGACGGGAAATCTGTATTGGTTCAAACGAGTCCCATATTAGTATTGCCGATGTAACTGACAAAAAAGATCCAGTGAACGTAGCGGCTGCAAGCTATCCACACGTGGGATACGCACACCAGGGCTGGCTGACGACCGATCATGAATACTTCCTCATGAATGACGAGACGGACGAATTCAGTTTTGAAGTCAGTAACACACGGACGATTATTTGGGACCTTGCCGATCTCGAAGACCCGGTCTACCACTCTGCATTCTATTTTTCATCCACTGGCCCTGACCACAATCTTTATGTGCATGGGGACTACATGTTTGCGTCCAACTACTCGGAGGGACTTCGCATCGTAGACATTTCGGACATAAATCAACCCCAGGAAATCGCCTTCTTTGATACGCATCCGGGACATGATGATACTTTTGCCGGGGCGTGGAGCAATTATCATTTTCCCGAAAGTGGTACGACCGTCGTCGGCAGTCATCCAGATGGATTGATGATTTTGGATCCGCTCCCGGTCACAATCACACATACCGAAGCGTCTGCTGCGATTCCTGAGGCTTTTTCGCTCTCGCCCGCCTATCCCAATCCATTTAATCCAGTAACGTCGACCGTGCTCTCTTTGCCTGAGCAGACAGAGGTTCGCGCAGAAGTTCTGGATATGCTCGGCCGCTCTGTTGATCTGCTAAAGGACGGAGTCCTGTCCGCCGGGCAACATATCCTCACCTTTGATGCCAGCCAGCTCCCAAGTGGAAGCTACTATATCCGTGTCCAAACAGACCAATATGCAACCGGCACCCAGGTCGTGCTGATCAAGTAAGGAATTTGAGAAGGGCAAATCCGCCCACCAACAATACAGTAAAGGCGATTGCGAGCCAGTTGAAATAGCGGTCAATAAAGATTCGAACCGGCTCACCGAACCGCCAGATCAACCCACTTACGAGCATAAACCGGGCTGTTCGGCTCACCACAGACGCCAGCAAAAATAGTGGGAAAGATGTCCCGAAAGCGCCCGCACTGATCGTGAATAGCTTGTATGGCACCGGAGTAAACCCGGCGGTAAAAATGATGACGAACCCCCACTCATCAAATCTACGTCCCAGATCCGCATACACGGACTCGCTGAACCCGGGCACGTTGTGAAAGAAGAACTGTGCTAGTGGGGTGAATCCGTCTGGAGTTAACCATACATAATGGCCTAGCATGTATCCGATCGCTCCTCCACATAACGAACCGACGCTGCAAATTAGTCCGAAATACAACGCCCTTTTTCGCTGCCCCAGAGCAAGTGCAATCAGGAGCACATCCGGAGGAACCGGAAAGAAAATCGACTCAGTAACCGCCAGCACGAACAGTGCCGCCGCCCCATAGGGTGTCTCCGCCCAACTGAGCACCCAGTCATATAGCCTCCGGATCCAGTGCACGACTAATCGCGTGAGTCAATGCACTCCCGAAAGAGCGGATGGTTATAGATCTCGGGCGGACACTGCTTCATAAACAATTCCTTATTCTCTGGATCCAGGTCAAAGGATGTCGTGAGTGCGTCCAGACACAGCTCCGTCTGACCGAGTAGAAATAGAACCCCGGAATAGAAATACCAGGCCGATGAGCAGGTCGGTTGGAGTTGGATCGCGCGCTCATACGCTGTGCGGGCCGCCCCAAGATTCTTGTTCGCAGAGAGTGCCGACGCATACTGCATCCATACATGATGATCATCCGGCTCCAACTCTGTCACTTTTTTGAATGAACCCAGAGCTTTTTTCGTATAGCCCGCACACATTTCGGCATCTCCCTTGCTGTGCCAGTATTCGGAGTTCCTCGGATTGAGCTCGGTCGCCCGTGTGTGAGCTTTTGCGGCCAATCGATATCTCTGTTGAACCATGTACTCCCGTCCCAGACCATTCCAGGCCTCCGACAGGTTCGGATCAAGCTTGGAAGCTTTTTCATAGAGCTGGATACTGGCTTCGTGATCCCCCCGCTCCGCCATGACAAGTGCCATGTTACAGTATGCCGGCGCATCCTCCCCTTTGCGCGCAATCACCTCTCCATAACAGGTGATTGCTTCATCAAAGCGCTCAAGGACAGAGAGAATATTCCCCCGGTTGTAGTATGCTGGGACGAAATCAGGATCGATATCCAGTGTAAAATCATAGCAGCGCAAAGCGTCTTCCATACGCTCCATTCTGGTCAGTACAACTGCTTTGTTGAACCATGTCTCACACGAATAGGGGTCCAGATCGATCTGGCGATCATACGCGTCCAGGCATGCCGGAAGATCTCCGAGAATATCGTAGCAATAACCCAACTCAAACCAGGCTTCGGGGTGCTCCGGGTTGACCTCCGTACAGGTCTCCAACGCAGCTACCGCATCGGAAAACTTTTTCGACCGGATCATTGCGTATCCGATATAGAAATGGGCATCATCATTGAGAGGATCCACGCGAGCCGCATTGCGAAAATGCTCCAATGCCTCCCGATAGTGCCCCGTCATATCAAGCGTGATGCCTAGATTCAGAAGAACCTCACTGTCTCCCGGGTTCAAACTCAGTGATTTTTCGAATGCCTCCCGGGCCTCTTCCGTCTCCCCTATATTGCCCAGTACAATGCCGCGTCTAAGCCACGTGTACGCACAAAAAGGCTGAATTGACAGAATCCTGTCTATAACTATGAGGGAATCCTCAAGCCGCCCGGACTCGAAATAATGCAGTGCAATATCCTCCAATGAATCCACGTCAAAGTACGCCCCAGAACCGCTGCGCTCAAAGGCATGGACCAAAGCTTTCAGGTCATCTTCCTCAAACCGATCATCATCCCCGTAACTAAAATCAAATGTACTCATTGAGCTAGTTCTTGTGGGTCCTCAAGCTTCTGCAAAGTTACGTCAATATCTTCTGAACTTCAAATCTTTCCGAGGATTGGAAGCATTAAAAACCATTTGTTCTGACAACGCTTGTGATTTCCAAGCGGAACCCTCCCAAACTCCCTGTGTAGATATACCCAAACAGTAGTAAGTTGGCTAAACTCTCTCAAGCTCAGAAAAAGGAAGTTCGGGACCATTTCCGATCGTTCCTAAAGCATCATGGCCTTCGAGAGACACGAGAACGCCTCGCTGTCCTCGATGCCATATACGATGTCAGTGGTCACATAGATGCGGACGCATTGCATCTGCGTTTGCAACAGCAGAACCACTCAATCAGCCGTGCAACGGTCTACAACACCCTTAATCTGCTCCTAGAGTGTGATCTTGTCGTGCGCCACCAGTTCGGGAATTCACAGGCCAAATATGAGTCCTCTTTCCTCTTCGGACAGCACGACCATCTGATTTGCCTGGATTGCGAGAAGATCTTGGAGTTCTGCGACCCACGCATCCAAAATATCCAGGAGATGGTTGCCGACGTGTATGCCTTTGAGATTACACGTCATGCGCTCAATCTCTATGGTCATTGTCAGCGGCCTGACTGTGTTAACCGCGGTGCATCCCAATCTAGGACAGCGACTTAATAGGCTAGAATTGGTACTTTGTTGGGTCTGAGCATTATACTCTTTCCAGTAACCGAAAAGTTAAGTGGTATGAGCACTACGGCGGACCTCGTGAGTGAAGCTAGGAAGTTCACCAAGTATGTTGAACCATTGCCCCATGACTGGGAGTTCTGTATTTCTGCTCAAAGCGTGTTGACCAGACCCTCTAACACAGAAGATGACGAAGAAATACTCGTGATCACCAGTAACAGCCGTGGAGAACTCACATGTGAAATAAAGAGTGCGCACTTTCCTGACTGGGCAATCGACAAAATCAGAGAACTTCAAAGTCAAGATGCATTGGATCTTGAGCGACTAACCAGTATTCTTAAAGAAGCTTTTGAGGATTTAGAAGATATCAAAGAGCTTGCAGAAAGGTCCAGTGAGGAGGAGGTCTATGATTGGGACAAAGTGAAGCATGGGGAAGTACCAACTTAGTATTGAGCGCACCGCACTCAAACAGTTGAGAAAAATTCCAGATCACGACAGAAGGTCGATATCGAGTAAGGTTGATAAGCTGAAGGATTGCGCAAGACCACCAGGGTCACGCCAACTTAAGGGTAAGCTTAGAGGCTGGCGATTACGCTATGGGGCCCACCGTATACCCTACGATATAGACTCATCTGCTGTAACGATACGTGCCATCAAACGACGCGATTCCGCGTACAGGTGAGTCATGGGAATCGTAGTTCCTTGATTGTAGCAACAATTGGGGTTGTCGCGTTTTTCATGAATCTGGGACGGTGACTTAATCCCGCCAAATAAACCCGTCGTCCACCTCTGGACGCTCCCAAAAAATTTGGCTCCGCTCTCTAGGAGAGTGACCAATTTCATTCATGGTCATCGCATCGTAGAGTCGGCCATTCACCATGACATAGGAGATATTGGTTGACTGGCGCAGGTCCTCCAGCGGGTTCCCGTCAATCACAACTAGATCGGCAAGCTTTCCCACCTCAATTGAGCCCAGGTCCTGTGATGTGTATACGACCAAGCCAGCACCACTGAGGCATACCAAGATCTTCGTGAACCTGCGAGAACCGGACTTAGTCCTCGTATTTACGGAACGCTACCGAGGTGTTGTGGCCACCAAAACCGAATGCATTAGAAACCGCCACATTAACCGTACGCTCCTGCGGCTTGTTGAACGTGTAATTCAGATCGCAATCTGGATCTGGGTGAGCAAAATTGATGGTCGGAGGCACGCGATCATTGCGGATGGCCTGAATGGTTGCAATGGCCTCTACTGCACCTGCCGCTCCCAGCAAATGACCGGTCATGCTCTTGGTGGAGGACAGGTTCATCTTATAGGCATGCTCACCGAAGACATTCTTGACGGATCTTGTTTCTGCAATATCCCCCAAGGGAGTAGAGGTACCGTGCATGTTCAGATAATCCACTTCCTCCGGAGCCAAATGTGCGTCCGAGAGCATGTTGCGCATTGCCAGTGTTGCACCACTACCCTCAGGATCGGGAGCCGTAATATGGTTCGCATCCGCACTCATTCCGATGCCGATAATCTCGGCGTAAATTTCTGCCCCACGGGCCTGCGCATGCTCAAGTGACTCAATGACCAGGACACCTGCCCCCTCTCCGAGCACGAACCCATCCCGTGTTTTGTCAAACGGGCGGCTCGCTGTTGCAGGATCGTCGTTCCGGGTCGATAGCGCCCGCAGTGCATTAAAGCCTCCGATCCCCAATTCACTGATCGCTGCCTCACTACCCCCGCACAGTGCAGCATCAATCATGCCCCGCTGCATCATCATAAAAACATCACTGATGTTGTTATTCCCAGTCGCACAGGCACTGACAACGCAGTAGTTCGGCCCTCGAAATTTATACCGGATCGAGATGTGACCGCTCACAATATCCGGGATCAACTTGGGGATGAAGAACGGCGAAATGCGGCGTGGTCCATTGCCAAGATAGGCCGACGTTTGTTCCAAGAACACCTGAATCCCGCCAATCCCGCTACCAATGATGACCGCGACGCGATCCCGCTCGTCTTGGGACATTTTCTCGGGTGCAAGCCCCGAGTCTTCAACGGCCTGGATCGCCGCAACCACTGCATACTGGGCGAACGGGTCTATTTTCCGTACCTCACGCCGGTTGAAGTGGTCCATCGGATCAAATCCCTTCAACTCGCAGGCAAACTTGGTTGCGAAGCCCTCCGTATCAAAATGAGTAATTGGTGCAGCCCCGCTCCGACCCTCCATGAGCCCATCCCAGAATTCATCCGGGGAGTGCCCCAAGGGGGTCAACATCCCCATTCCTGTGACCACAACGCGGCGCGGCTTGTCTTGAATCGCCATGCCTGAAGGCTTTCTATAGGAGGATTATGCGCTCTTCTCCGCGAGATACTCTATTGCATCTCCAACGGTAGCAATCTTTTCAGCATCTTCGTCCGGGATACTGATATCAAATTCTTTCTCGAATTCCATGATCAACTCAACCGTATCCAGCGAATCCGCCCCTAAATCATCAGAGAAAGAAGCCTCGGGAGTAATTCCATCTTCAGCAACCCCCAACTGGTCCACCACGATAGCCTTGACCTTTTCTGCAAGTTCTGACATAATGATCTAATAGTAGTTATTTGAAGAAACCCGCAGAGCGATTTTCCATGCGGGTGCAGTACAACTAAATTACGGCAAATTCATACAACTTTCGCTAAAGTCACTAAATTCTGCCACAAATCACACCATAAACGGCGGGGTTGAACCAGTAAGAATAGCCACCGGTTCAAATCCGCCACTCGATTATATTAACTATGTCCACCTACTTGTTTACCTCCGAGTCTGTGTCGGAGGGGCATCCCGATAAAGTTGCCGATCAGATCTCGGATGCTATTCTTGATGAATACCTGCGGCAAGATCCCAAGAGCCGCGTTGCTGTTGAGACTATGGTAACCTCCAACAACGTGATCCTTGCCGGTGAGGTAAACTCTCGCGTTGAGGTCAGTCGTGCAAAGATTGAAACGATCGTCCGTAAGGTTGTACGCGATATCGGCTACACCTACAGCGATCTTGATTTTAATGCCGATACCCTTGAGGTGACCAATCACATTCACGGACAAAGCCCCGACATCCACAAAGGGGTTGACGGTGGAAAGGAATTGGGGGCTGGAGATCAGGGGATGATGTTCGGGTTTGCCTGTCGGGAGCTTGAGGCTCTGCATGACGGAATTCCGACCCTAATGCCAATGCCGCTCATGTATGCACATGGTTTGGTTCGGGAGCTGGCCAGAATCCGTAAACAGAAATCCATCATGCCCTACCTTCGACCAGATTCCAAAAGCCAAGTCACCGTTGAGTATGATTCGACCGGACGAACCCCAAAAAGGATTCATACGATTGTAATTGCAACCCAGCATGATGCCGGAGTAGAACAGGACGAGATCAGGAAAGACATAGAAGATCACCTTTTGCCGCTTGTGATTGATGGGCGTCTGAGGGATGACAAGACCGAACTGATTGTGAATAGTACCGGTCAATTCGTTGAGGGTGGTCCGCATGCCGACGCGGGGCTGACTGGTCGCAAAATCATTGTTGACACGTATGGAGGGCGGGGAGCACATGGAGGTGGAGCCTTCAGTGGGAAAGATCCTTCAAAAGTTGACCGCTCTGCTGCCTATGCCGCACGCTATGTGGCCAAAAACCTAGTGGCCGCTGACTTGGCGGATATGGTTGAGATCCAGCTTGCCTATGCCATTGGCGAACCAAAACCCGTATCCATCTTTGTTGACTCGTCCGGCACGGCCAAACACGGTTTGTGTGACTCTGCGCTGACAAGAATTTTGCAAAAAACCTTCAAGCTGAAGCCAAGAGGCATCATTGATTACCTCGGACTCGAAAACCCGATCTATCAGGAGACGGCTGCCTATGGCCATTTTGGGCGGGGATGCTTCCCGTGGGAACAATTAGATGCCGTGGAGAAGCTGCGTGAATATGCACGGATTCATTCTGGCTGATGATAAACGTCCCACATGGTACGTCAATCCATCACGATTCTGCTGACATTTTTTTGTGTAGTGACCGCCGCTGCACAGGAGCGCCTGGAAGCCATCGAGTCGCTTCCCGCCGCTTCCCGCAGTGCGGTCGTCCAGGAGAATGTCTGGACGAACCTCCCGACGTCCCGTGTAGCGAACGGCCGTATTGATGAACAGCTGGGAATTCTGCGGGCAGCCTACCGGCTGAACCCGGACATGACTCCAGAAGCCACACCGGAAGCTACGGCACGTACATGGCTGCTTCAGGATGGCGAGCCCTTCGGGATCCGTACACCGGAGATCTTGGAGTTGGTGAGTGAACGAGAGAGCACAGGAGCACATCACCTGACATTCCAGCAAACGCTGGCCGGCATCCCGGTTTATGGTCGTTTTGTGCACGTAAACCTGAACCAGACCGGATTGCCTGTCATGGTAATCAGCGACTATGCACCTCACCTAGAAAACGTGGATGCATTTAATTCCGTACCCGCCCTCAACGCAGCGCAGGCCGAATCTCTGGCACAGCGTGCGATTTCCGACGAGGGGGCCACTGCGCAACCGGCTGAACTTTTGGTCCTGCCCGATGACCCGCCCCGATTGATCTGGCAAACCATTGCGTCGCCAGACACCGGCATAGGGGAATGGGAAGTACTGCTGGATGCCAATACCGGAGCATTGATCCAACTAATGGACCTGCTTGTATTCTCTCACACGGATCCCCCCTCCAAAAAAGATGTAGATGGAGAGGGACATATTTGGATGTATGACCCCCTGACCGCATCCGGTCAGCCCTACGGTGGGGACTACGTAGATGACGATGACAGGGACAATACGACGCTGAACAGTCTACTCCAGAGCGTCACGCTTCAGGATATTGAACGGACCAGCAATGGTTCCTACCGACTCAACGGACCATGGGTGGAGATCGTCGGCTCTGCAGCTCCTGTAGAGAGTAACGCTTCTGATTTCAAGTACACGCGAAGTGACAAGCATTTTGAAGCGGTCATGGCATACTATTTCATTGACACGAGCGAGCGCTATATCCAATCTCTTGAGGTCGGTGTTGCCCCACCGTCAAACCCCGTTACTGCGGACCCTCATGCATTCCCAGAAGACGTCTCCTACTATCAGGCTAGTACGAGATCTCTGCACTTCGGAGACGGCGGCGTAGATGATGCCGAAGATGCTGGCATAATCCTTCACGAGTACGGCCATGCCATAATGCACCACTATCTGGGATTCGCTCCCTTGCCTAGGAGAGAGTGGGGAGTCCTTGGTGAGGGGTTTTCTGACTATTGGGCCGTCTCTTATCGAAGAGACCTCATGGAGCGTGGAGAGGTTCCAGCAGGAGACTGGAGAGAGGTATTTCCCTGGGATGGGATTGCCTGGGGAGGGCGCCGCGCCGATGGAAACGATCACTACAATGTGATTCGATGGGATTGCCTCGGCGTGTGTGATATTTACGACTACGGACGAACTTGGGCGGCCCTGATGATGGAACTCTGGGAGCGCGTTGGACGCGAAAATACGGACCGCCTGCATCTGGCCGCGTTTCCGTATCTCGGCCGCAATTTCGCACTTGAAGATATGGTGGAAGCACTTGTGATGGCCGATGCTGCTCTAAATAACGGGCAGTATACTGCTGATATCTATGACGTTTTTGAGCCATTAGGGTTTGTTACCTCACCTAGCGGGATTCCCCTGATCATTCATACACCTGTTGCCCGCCATTCTGACCCCACTCTTCCGGTCAAAATTGAAGCGAATATCAACGTAACGGGGTCAGGATACCCTCTTACCAATGTGTCCGTCTACTACCGCATAGACTCGGGAGCTTTCGAGATGCAGGCACTGGCACAGGAGGGTGGAATCACATGGAGCACCGAGATCCTGCTCCCCCAATCTGCCACTCTCCTGGAATACTATCTCTTAGCTACCACGCAAGTTGGTTTGGCGGCTAGTCCTCGGTCAGCCCCCGCGAATCTCTGGAGCGTGTATGTGGGCACAGATACCCAGGCACCAACCGTCACCTACACTCCCGTGACACACATCGTCCCAGAAGAGGCCAGGGTTCCCCTTTCAATCCAGGTGGCAGACGACAATGCAGTATCCAAGGTCACGCTCACCTACACGATCAATGACCCCAGTCGGGAAGGGCCGGAGTCCGGTATGTTCGACTTGCAGGATTCAAACGGCGACACGTATACGTTTAACCTACCGCTGCCAGATACTCCCGAAAGTGTATTGCCAGGAACATGGTTGGAGTATCGAATTACCGCTCATGACAATGCCGATCCACCAAACATCGCGGTATTCCCTCCCATGGAAGAACCTCAGTTGCGACTGGATGTGATTCCCGACTCCAGTCTACTCGGGGCATGGAATCCAGATGACTGGCCCGGATTGGCTGCTGGTGAATGGGCCTCTCATGAGGAAGCCTTCGGACATCAGGGATCACTTTGGGTTACTACACCGGACGGGCCCTATAGCGACAAACCTGCACAGAGCCTGCTCTCTTTCCCCGAAGTCAATGTTGCAGGATACCCTAATGCCCATCTGGAATTCTGGCATTGGTATGACTTTGAGAATACGGATGTACCTGGTCCAGGGGACGCCGGTGGCATTATTTATGACGGTGGACAGATTCAGCTTTCAACTGATGGAGGGCAATCCTGGACTGTTGCCGAACCACAGTGGGGCTACAACGGGGACGTTGAATCAACGCTGTCCAACCCACTGTCTGGAACCCCCGCCTTTGGCGGCTCAAGTTTTGGCTGGCGCCGGGTTCGTGTACCTCTGCCGGATGCGCCTGCCAGGGCTTACCGATCCGAGGTCCATACCCGGCTCGCATTCGGGACCGGAGCCGGGAACTCAAATTCCACCACCGACAATTTTGCGGGATGGGCGGTCCGGGATGTACGTATTCTAACTGATCCACCTGTTGACACGGTCGTGCCGGTGGTTCAACATGCTCCGTTTTCATATCAATTCATTTCTCCTGACGAAGCTACAACGCCCATCCAGGTTGCGGCTTTGGACAATGCAGGTATTGAGTCCGTCCGTCTTCGCCTCTACGAGGTTGAGAATACACAACTGGAGTTTCTGGGGGCATATAGACTGAATCCTCTTCGGACCATCCCAGACTGGTTCCACGTAGCCATCCCAATACCGAATCTCCAAGCGGGTGGAGTACTGGGCTATTACATCACAGTCCGGGACTTCGATAACAATATTCGCACTCTCGGCGAACAATCCGCAGAGGAACTCCTCAAATTGTATACACCTTCTGACGACCCGCGCACTGCACTGACGAATGGGCACACGAGTGGTGCATGGACCCACTCCGGCGAGGGTTATCGTGCGCGGACAAATGCAGATTACCGGCAATCTTCCATCGTACTGGCACCTGTTTACTTTGCAGATCAGCCAGAACTAACGATGTTGCGATTGCGTCATGCCTACCAACTGGATGGGGAAAATCTAGGGCGGATAAGCGTGACTGAGGATGGCGGCGACACATGGGAGGTGCTGGCACCCAGAACTCACTCTTTTGATATGGATCAGAGAGACAGAGTAGAGTTTTCCGGGCGATCCCCTCGAGTCTCTACCTCCTGGTTTGACCTCACGCCATTGCGTCAACCCTATCAACTGCGCATGGATTTAATTCATGGGCGACAGCAATCAGGAGACGGGTTCTGGGAGGTCTTCAGCGCAAAGTACTATCGCCTGGCGGGGGATAGTCCAACCGTCCCTTCACCTTCCGACCTCGTCCTTTATCCAAACTTCCCGAATCCATTCAGAGACGAGACGACCATTAGTTATATTCTCCCGGAAGCCTCGCACGTGCAGATCACAATCTTCAATATCCTTGGTCAGAATGTACAAAACGTCACGGACCGCACATATGAGGCGGGAGGACATGCAATCACCTTGAACCTGCGTGGCCTTGCACCCGGTATATATTGGGTCAGGATGGAAGCCGACAATACACTTCTGCAGCAACCGATCACACTAGTGCGCTAAACGAACCGGATGGGGTGCCACGGGTTTGAGCGCTGCCAACCTATTTTAATCAAAATAATCCATGAATCATTCGGAGGGGAAATACAAAGTGCGGGACCTGAGTCTTGCCGAAAGTGGTCGAAAGCGGATTGAATGGGCAGAAAGCCGGATGCCCGTGCTGATGCGTCTGCGTAAGCAATATGCAGACTCTCAACCATTCAAAGGGTATAAAATTACCGGTTGCCTGCATGTGACCAAAGAGACGGCTGTGCTCATTGAGACACTGGCTGCATGTGGGGCTGAAGTTTCATGGAGCGGCTGCAATCCCCTCTCTACCAACGACGAGGTTGCAGCGGCACTGGCACTTGGTGGAATCCAGATCTATGCCTGGTACGGACAAAATGTTGAAGAATTTTACTGGAGCATTGACCGCACGATTGACATTCCGCCAGACACCACACTGGATGATGGAGCAGATCTGATTTTTACGATTCATAAGCGGTTTCCACACCTGTCCGATCACATCATTGGTGGCAGCGAGGAAACCACGACCGGTGTACAGCGACTCCGTGCGATGGCCGATGATGGCAAGCTCCTTTATCCTGTGTACGCCGTAAATGACACGGAAACCAAGTGGGACTTTGATAATGTCTATGGAACCGGCCAATCAACTCTTGACGGTATCTTGCGTGCCAGCAGTGTGCTTCTGGCCGGAAAAAACCTGGTTGTTGCCGGCTATGGGCACTGCGGCCGGGGAGTTGCCACCCGAGGTCGTGGAATGGGGGCCAATGTGATCGTGACCGAGGTGCGTCCTGCAGCGGCACTCAAGGCCACCCTGGACGGTATGCGAGTCATGCCTATGGAGGAGGCTGCCCGCATTGGTGACGTATTTGTGACGGCCACCGGCATGAAGGATGTGATTCGCGGGCAGCACTTTGAATCCATGAAGGATGGAGCAATCGTCTGTAACACTGGACACTATGATGTGGAGTTGAATCTGGTTGAGTTGGCTGAACTTGCAACCGCGGAACGGGATATCCGGCCCAATAACCGTGAATACACCCGTACCGATGGAGCCAAGATTTATGTGCTTGCAGACGGGCGGCTGGTCAACCTTGCCGCAGCAGAAGGACACCCCTCTGAAGTGATGGATATGAGTTTTGCCAACCAGTTTATGGCGCACCTGAGCCTGATCCAATCCAAGGAGCGCGGCACAAAGCTGCCATGCAAGGTGATTGAACTGCCAGCCTCCGTAGACGAAGAGATTGCCCGGTTGAAGCTGAATACGATGGGACTCAATATTGATACATTAACCCCAGAGCAAGAGAGGTACGCGAGAGATTACTCCGCTGGTACTTAGACATCCCACTCCAGGATGTCTTCTTCGGATTTTTCTTTGGTTTTCCACTCTTCTGCATCTGGCAGAGGATCTTTACGCTCAATGATATTGTAGTCCTGCTCCTGCCATTTTTCTGCGAGATAGGTGTTCCAGTCGGCGTAATGCGCCCACTTTTCTGGAATTTCGTCGTCAGGATAGATCGCCTCCACCGGGCATACCGGTACACATGCATTGCAATCTATACATTCATCAGGATGGATAACTAGGAAATTGGGGCCTTCATAAAAACAATCTACAGGACACACCTCCACGCAGTCGGTATGCTTGCAATTAATACATGGTTCAGTAACGATGTATGGCATATCTCAGAAATAATTTCGTTGAGTAATATAAGATACTGGCCTGATTCGCCCTAAAATTGATTAAGGCTCCCCTTCTACCCACCGAACCCTTTACTGCTCCAATTCATTCATGATTAACACCCCTGAGGCACTGTCGGATCTGTGTTCCCGGATGAAGGAATCTTCTTCGGTCGCACTGGATACTGAGTTTATTTCCGGCAAACGCCCTGAGACGATTTTGTCCATTGTGCAGGTGGGGCTCAGTGCAAAAGAGGCCTATCTCATTGATGTACTCGCCTTTGATGATCTGACTCCACTGAGACCGATCCTAGAAAACCAGACGATTGTTAAAATCCTGCATGATGCAAGTCAGGATCTTGGATTGATTGCCAAGGTAACCAAGGCAACGCCGAAAAATATCTTCGATGTAAAGCTTGCAGCCCGCCTGCTTGGAATGGGGACAAACTATTCGTTATCTGAACTGGTTCAGAACCTCTGTGGCGTACACCTCTCAAAAGGCCAGCAGCGATCAAACTGGCTGCGCCGCCCACTGAAACCGGCCCAGATCAAGTATGCTGAAAGGGATGTTCTCTACCTGCACCAGATCCAGGAAGTGCTTCTTTCGGAGGCAAACCGGGTGCAGCGCACCACATGGCTGGAGCAGGAGATGTACAACTTTAACGACCCGGAGTTATACCTGCCCCCTTCACCCGCAGAGCGACTACTTCGCTCGCCTGCCACCCGTAAATTTGCTCCTCAGCAATGTGCTGTTGTCGCCGCAATTGCAGACTGGCGCACAGATGCTGCTCTGACGACCGGGACCTTACCCAAGAATCTGTTACGTGACAAAGAAATTTTGCGACTGGCCAAACAGCGGTGTACAAAACCTAGCCATGTCCGAGGTACCTGCCCTTCATTGCCTCACCGCTATGAACTTGAGGTTACAAACCTGATCACAGAGGCTCTGGATACCCCGACCAGCGCATGCCCCACCTCGCTTGCTTCACGCCCGCTTACGGGCACCGAAGTCGCTCAGCTTCACCTTTTGCTGGCAGTCGTTGCCATCCGGGGCTCTGAGTATGGGATCGAACCGGAGTTGATTGGGACAAACGCGGTCCTCACAGACTTCATCCTGAACTCCGGGAAGCCCTCGAATCCACTAAGGCAGGGCTGGAGACAGGAAGTGGCAGGCCGGGATCTCATGGAGATCCTGCAGGGGAGATTATCGGTTACGCTTAGTGATGGCGTGCTCAAAGTTCATTCTCATTCCACATGAGGGGCCCCAAGTCAGTCAGAAGATCTCGCAGAACTGGATAGCCCAATTCCCGCACTGCCTGCGCATAGGGAACCCAGTAAACGGCATCAATCCCCTCTTCCAATGCAGGCGTAAACTGCATGAGCTTGGATGTGAATGCGTACCAGTACGTGGTTTTTACTTCAAAGAAGCCCGATCGGCGATATCCATGTACGGTCGTTCCCAGCAGTTGTCCCTGAACCAAATCATCGGCTCCCGTCTCCTCCTGTAGCTCCCGCGCTGCACAGGCAGCAATTGATTCATTGGGATCAAGCTTCCCTTTGGGGAGATCTAGGACTCCATGGCGCCGGATGCAAAGAAGTTCACCCGTGACTCGGTGCCGGATGAGCCCTCCGGCTGCAGTCACCGCGCGAGGTGGAGCATAAGGGTTTACATTTAAGATTGCATCCTGGGGAATAAGCCCGGAGTCGTAGGCAGAACCAATTCTTTTGAGATGGCGGAGTGCACTGCGATCTATCACAAGAACCGCCTCCGAGACCAACCGCTGAGCCTCTATTAAATCTCCCAGTAACAACCCACCTTTTACCACGGATGGGATCTCATTCAGGTTACATGCACAATACAAAAACACTGGTTCGGGGATCGTATCAGGTGATGTAGGGAATTTCTACAGAAATCCGAATACTCGCATCAATTTTAAGATACACTTCCCGTTGAAAAACTAAGTTCCGTGCGCACCCATTTGGCAATTCAGATTGCCAGAACGCGACCTCGAACGCCCGCATACCCAATGCTGCATTTAGGTCAGCATTCTCCTCGTATTCGCACGCTGGGCATTTGAACCTAGAATAACGCGATTATCAAGCTGAACCCGTATCGGGGAAACGACCGCTTCCCCTGCTGCGTTCGACCCCCTTGATTAAGCCTTGATGCTCTCATGTCACCAGAGTCAGCTGCACACTGGATGGAACGATGCCTTTCACTAGCTGCAAATGCAGACAGTGCAACCAGCCCCAATCCGCGTGTGGGTTGTGTCATTCTAAGTCCTGACGGCACGGTGCTTGGAGAGGGTTGGCACAAACGTGCTGGTGCCCTCCATGCGGAGGCAGAAGCCATGGATCAGGTCCGATCACGACATGGATCTGACGCGCTCCACGGGGCAACCCTGGTCGTCAATCTTGAGCCTTGCAACCACCAGGGGCGTACACCTCCTTGCACCCGTGATATTCTAAATGCTGGAATTGTCCGTGTAATCGTTGGAATGCGGGATCCGAATCCAACCGCAGCGGGAGGCATTGATCAATTGAGGTCTGCAAACGTCTCCGTCATGACTGATGTACTGAAAACGCGGTGCTACCGGTTTAACGAAGCTTTCGTCCACTGGCAGACCCGACAGGTCCCGTTTGTCACGCTAAAACTTGCCCAAACCCTTGATGGCTGCATCGCAACCGCGACGGGAGAAAGCCAATGGATTACTGGCAAGGTAGCGCGAAAACTCGTTCATGTCTGGCGCAGGGAACATGATGCTATCCTAATAGGCTCAGGTACGGCACGCACCGATGATCCGTGCCTGACTGTCCGGCATGTATCTGGAACGCAGCCGTGGCGAGTTATACTTGACGGGCAAGGCAGATTGCCTGGTACGCTGAAAATATTCACAGATGAGTGGGGCTCTAAAACCATTGTCGTGGTTGCGCACGAGTCTGACCCCGCCTACGCCGACAGGCTCCAGAATAGGGGTGGCCGGCTGATCACTGCTCAATCTGAGGGAAACCATGTGGCACTCCCATCACTGATCCGCCTGCTCGGTAGGGATCTGAACATTCAATCGCTCCTTGTGGAAGCCGGACCCGGGCTTGCTTCCGCACTACTGAAGCAGGATCTCGTTGATCGGCTTAGACTCTTTATTGCCCCCAAACTCATTGGCAATGGCTTGCGAGGCGTTGAAGATTTAGGAGTTCATAATTTAGACCAGAGTAAGGTGTTTGGAGAGTACTCTTGGGAAACCGTTGAGCACGATCAACTCTTTACCGGATATAAACATCCAGTTCCTGCTTAGGTCAAAGACCAGCGCAGGACCACTATTTTAGTAATTGACAGATCCCATCAAACATGTTCACAGGTCTTGTAGAGCAGGTTGGCCAACTAACGAGCAGCCGCACAACTCCCTATGGACGGGAACTGGTGATCCGTGCTGCTTTGTCCCCCGAGCTATCGGTGGGACAGAGCATTGCAGTAAATGGTGTCTGTTTGAGTCTGACGGATCATTCTCCCGATACCTTCACGGTCCTTGCCGTGCCTGAAACGCTCTCCAAAACCACACTCGCCGAGCTATTACCTGACACTCCTGTCAACCTGGAGAGAGCCCTGCTCGCAAACTCCCGTCTGGATGGACACCTGGTACAGGGACACATCGATACAGCGTGCACCATTACAAGTGCATCCATTCAAGAAGATAAACGGATCTATGAGTTCCTGATCCCTGATGAATATTTCGGTCTCGTCGTTCCGCGCGGATCTATTGCTCTGGATGGTATCAGCCTGACCATCGCAGACCTTCACGAATCGTATATCTCTGTCGCCATCATCCCACAGACTTATCGACATACCAATGTAAGCACCTGGCAGCCGGGGATGCGTTGTAATGTGGAATTTGACATACTGGCCCAGTACGTGGCACGCCAGATGGCTGTGCAGAGCAAAACCTAACCTCTATCGGACTGGATTCCCGCAGTGCCTGTCAGGAAATTCACGTTGGGTAACCATGCCAAGACATTGACATGATTCCCTTGAACCTCCCACATGAAACCGCCCGGGGGCAATCCGTGCAACTATTCGTGGGGAGTCACCTTCAGGTCGCTGACATGTACATTCAGCGCGTGGTTGATTCGAAGACCAGCAATCCCATCCGTCATTACCTGATCACGGGAAGTGCTGGCGACTTCGGTGCCATTAACGGAAAATGTGACGGTCTCTTCGTGCACGTCAACCCGCAGATGATTCTCAACCGAACTCTCGGTATCGGGACCAAAGGTGTTGACGGCTTCACTAGCTGTCCAGTCCTGAATAATGGATGTCTCTGACCCACTCCGACGTTTGAGCAAAAATTCTCCGGTATTCCGAAGAAGAAAGTAATCGTACATAATTTCATCTCCGTCAAGATTTTGACCACCCATAAACACACCATAGGCTTCGCGACGCTCTCCTGGGTCAAACAGGTGAATGGTGGCTTCCACAGAATAACTTCCCTCCGCCACCAATTCCGGGTGATAGAAGATCGCAGCAGGACCGGTGGTGATGTGCCATCCGGGGGTCATATTCACGAAGAAAATATCTGCCGACTCTCCATCCGCGCCAATCACCACATCCGGGTTTGGCCGATCAAGGCGTACTTGCCAGGATTCAGGCACCATTAGATTCTCTCCATCCGGCGTCGCGGGATCGGGCTGAGCCATTACGGCAAATGGAAGAAAAAGTAGTGTTATGGTAAAAAGAGCTCGTTTCATTTGACTATCGTTGATGAGAGTGGCGAAGGATCAATTTACGACTCCGAGCCATGTTGAACAAGAGCTTTGGAGAACAAAATCGGGGATTTACGCGTTTTCTGCTGTTGGTTTAGTCGTTTTTATAAAGTCGTGCAGAATCGTCTCCCCATAATTGAAGATCTGGATACAGTAAAGCTTCCTCGTTCGGAATCTGAAGGCAGTTCGTCCGTATATCTAGAGACCTACGGATGCCAGATGAATGTGTCCGACTCCGAAATCGTCGCTTCTGTATTGCGTAGCGCCGGATACGGACTGACCCATGACCCTCTCCAGGCAGACGTTGTCCTTCTGAATACATGCGCAATCCGGGAGAATGCGGAGCAACGGGTCCGGCGGCGTCTTGAATTTTTTCGTGCCCGCAAACGTAAGCACAATCCCGATCTGATGATTGGTGTACTTGGCTGTATGGCTGAGCGCCTGCGTAGCAAACTTCTCGAACAGGAGCGTCTGGTAGATATCGTTATTGGACCGGATGCATACCGTGATCTTCCCCGCTTGCTGCGCCAGGTGGAGGAGACTGGCCAGAGTGCGGTCAATGTTCAGTTGTCACGTGAAGAAACCTACGCCGATATTGCACCTGTGAGATACGATTCCAATGGGGTCAGTGCATTTGTTTCGATCATGCGGGGCTGCGACAATATGTGCGCGTTCTGCGTGGTCCCCTTTACTCGCGGGCGTGAGCGTAGCCGCAATGCCGCAACCATCGTTCAGGAATGCCAAGAACTCTTTGATGCCGGGTACCGGGAAGTGACGCTGCTTGGGCAGAATGTGAATTCGTACCAGGATGGACCGGTAGATTTTGCTACCCTGGTCTATCGGGTCAGCCTGCTTTCCCCCGAACTACGCATCCGCTATTCGACCAGTCATCCAAAAGACTGCTCCAAAGCATTGCTGGAAGTCCATCAAGAGCGTCCGAATGTGTGCAGCTTCATCCACCTGCCCGTGCAGCATGGCAATTCAGAGGTGCTACAACGCATGCGCCGGGGCTACTCTGCAGATGAGTATCGTGCGCTCATTGAACGTGCACGCCAAATTTGCCCAGGTGTATCGCTTTCGACCGATATTATCGCGGGATTCTGCGGCGAAACAGAAGCGGAACATCAGGACACGCTCTCACTGATGGCAGAGATTCAGTATGATCATGCCTTCATGTTTATGTACTCCGAGCGCCCTGATACCTATGCAGCGCGTAAGTACACTGACGATGTTCCTGAAGAGACCAAAAAACGTCGGCTGAGTGAAATCATCTTACTCCAAAATTCGATTTCCCGCCAGAAGAACGAAGAGGAAATCGGTCTCATACATACCGTATTGGTGGAAGGCCCCAGCAAGCGCAACCCCGAACAACTATGTGGCCGTACAGATACAAACAAAATGGTCATCTTTGATCGTGGCATGCTTCAGGCCGGAACGTATGCGACAGTGCGGATCAAGGGATGTACCTCTGCGACCCTCTTTGGTGACGTTCTAGCTGGTTGAGCTGGCCAGCAATTCCTCTCCCCATGGATCGACAAACCGTACAAAAGCGATTTGGAATCATTGGTGAATCTCCTGGGATCCACCATGTCATCGACCGTGTCCGCCAAGTTGCACGTACGGATATCTCCGTTCTGATTGAGGGAGAGAGTGGTGTTGGCAAGGAGTTGATTGCGCAAGCCATCCATGAATTATCGCTACGCCGACATAAAGCACTTAAGGTCATCAATACAGGAGCAATTCCCGAGGGATTGATTGAGTCTGAACTCTTCGGCGCGGAGAAAGGCGCCTATACCGGTGCGACCGAACGTCGGCGCGGACTCTTTGAGGAAGCGGATGGCGGAACGATTTTTCTGGATGAGATTGGCGAAATGCCGCAGTCTACACAAGTCAGGCTGCTTCGTGTGCTTGAGTCCGGTACCTTTAACCGCGTTGGATCCACTGTCATGCAGCGAACAGATGCACGTGTCGTGGCGGCAACAAATAAGAATCTGGGAAGCGAAGTAGCAGATGGCCGGTTCAGGGAAGATCTCTATTATCGCCTTAGCACGGTGATTATCCACGTCCCTCCGCTCCGCGAGCGAAGGGACGACATCCGGCCCATCTTTGATGCTTTCCTGTATTCATCCAGTCAGAAATATCAATCTCCTCCCCGCACATTGACGGCGGCAGCCTACGATCTTCTTGAATCTTATCAATGGCCAGGGAATGTGCGGGAGCTGCGGAATGTGGCCGACCAAGTCGTGGTCCTGCACCGTGGCGCCAATGTGGATGCTGATGATATTCGTCCTTTTCTGCGTGGAATCACTACCAACAGCTCCTCGACATCCCTGATGCCGGTAAAGGCAAAAGCACCAATGGACAGTGAATCGTCACCTGAGCTGAAAGTCGTCTATCGGGCATTGCTGGAAATTCGTCAGGATATTCAGGATCTACGCAAGGACGTGGGCCAGGTATTTCGCGAAAGCCTTGCAGGCAGCAAACCGGATCCCTCGTATCCAGAGGAACTGCAGATTGACCGCCCCGCCTTGCCCATGCTTCCCAGACCTGAAAGGGAGCAGAACCTTGATGGGGTTACCTATGAAGTTGAAGACGATCAGGAGGAAGACTCACTGCCAACCATTGAAGAGGCGGAACGAGAACTGATCCTGAAAGCTATGGAGAAATTTGACGGAAACCGTAAAGAGTCTGCGAAGGCGCTTGGGATTAGCCCCCGCACTCTGTACCGTAAGCTCAAAGAGCTGGATGAAGACCCGGGTTAACCTCGTATTGATCGGATTTATCTTTTTTCTGCAGGGTTGTTCCTATTACAGCTTTAGTGGCGTAAGTATCCCCGCTCATCTGAATACAATTGCGATCCCGCTTGCGGAAGATCAAAGTGTAGGCCCCCTCACACTTCTGGACGAATCTCTAACAGAACTTATGATTGAACGGTTTGTCCAGCAGACACGACTCACGCTGGTCGAAGATGGAACTGAGGCCGACCTCTTACTCACCGCCCAGATTACCCGATACACGAACGCTCCAACATCTGTGACTGGACAAGAGCGTGCTCAGTACAACAGAGTGACCATCTCTGTTGCGGCACAGTATATGAATCAGGTGGACGATGATGTACTGCGACGTACGTTCAGTGGCTTTGACGATTACGATGCGCTGGAAGGAGGATTGGAGGCGGAAGAATCTGCTGCATTGGCTGCGCTTGAAAATATTGCCGATGATCTTTTCACGGCGGCAACATCCAACTGGTAGCGATTATGTTTGCCCTACTGTATGCGGGCGCTATGATCGTGCTTGCCTTCTATGGTGTTAACCTCCTGTGGATGGCTGTTGTTGTTGCCCGAGGTGGAAAATCTGACACGGGTCCATCACCGGATCCGAACTGCAACGGTTCCTTGCCACGGGTCACCGTCCAAATTCCACTGTATAACGAAGCTGGGGTGGCTAGGCGTGTGATTGACGCTTGTGCAGCCATTCAGTATCCCCGTGACCGGTTCCAGTTACAGATCCTGGACGACTCATCTGATGAAACTGTGGCGATTTCCCGTCAGGCAGTTGATGACTGGAAAGAGAAAGGACTCAACATCTCCCATATACAACGTTCCCATCGTGAAGGATATAAAGCAGGTGCACTGGGGAACGGGTTGAAGTCGGCAGATGGAGACCTTATCGCGATATTTGATGCTGATTTTGTTCCTCCGGAAAATTTTCTTCTTTCCCTGGTCCCCTTCATGGAAGAAGAAAAGCTGGGCATGATCCAGGCACGCTGGGGGCATATAAATGCCCATTCCTCGCTACTGACCCAAGTGCAGGCATGGTCTCTCGACACACATTTTGCCGTTGAGCATGTCGCGCGAAGCGCCTCCGGCTGCTTTATTAATTTTAATGGAACGGCTGGGCTCTGGAAACGAAGTTGCATCACGGAATCGGGGGGATGGCACGGCGACACACTGGCGGAGGATCTGGATTTGAGTTATAGAGCACAACTTCGAGGATGGAAATTCAAGTATCTCCATGAACTGGAGGCTCCTGCCGAACTGCCTGAGACACTGGGAGCCCTGAGAGTTCAGCAAAGCCGATGGACAAAAGGGACCGCAGAAACTGCCCGTAAGCTACTTCGACCCCTGTGGCGTGCATCCTTTCCCCTGAAAACGAAGGTCCAGGGGACCGTTCATCTGACGGCACATATGGTCTACCCCTGCCTACTCCTTGCAGCCCTTCTTCATCCACTTCTTCTATTCCAGCAGGCCAGTGGATTTGGACCCGGTGAAACATACTTTGGGATCATGGGACTCGGTTTGGTCGGTTTGTTAGGATTTTTTCTTGCTCAGATGTTCGCGCAACGTCAACTCTATCCGGACTGGTGGCGTCGGATGCGATTTTTTCCAATTTTTATGGCAGGATCAATGGGGCTTGCAATTAGCAATACAAAAGCTGTTTGGGATGCCTGGAGACAGTTTCGTACCCCCTTCGAACGAACTCCAAAAGCCAATGGAAGATATCGTGTCCGAAGGTCAAAATCGATCGTGGCGCTCGAAGCAGCGATGGCTGTATATTCTGCGGCAGGACTTGTTTTTCTGCTGTGGGAGGGCCTCTGGGCTGCCTCCGGATTCCAGATGATATTCTCAATGTCCTATATATTTATAACACGGTACAACATTCTTGAACTTCGCTCCCAAACTTTTTGAACATGCTCACACTCTTTGATGCATTGACCATGATCAACGAAGACCGTGCATCGGAAACTGTGGACCAGCTCCGTGATATGCACCTTCATTCCCCCTCAGATATATCGACAAATTATGTTTTGGGTCATGCATTAGACGTGTGCAACCAGCATAGCCGTGCAAACTCTATCTGGGAAGCTGCAAGTGCTCTCAGTTCCAAAGACAGGACTCGGAAGAAAATGAAGCTGCCGGATGGAGTGAATGTATTCACTCATACAGACCGTCTCCAGAGTGGACTGAGTGAGATTCTTGGGGAAGACGAAAGTGATGAAATTCAGAACCTGATTCAGCAACTTGATACTTCTGACCGGATCAATTTTGAGGTCGTACTTGAC
The DNA here is from genome assembly GCA_009838195.1 of Rhodothermaceae bacterium. Taxonomy (NCBI): domain Bacteria; kingdom Pseudomonadati; phylum Rhodothermota; class Rhodothermia; order Rhodothermales; family Rhodothermaceae; species Rhodothermaceae bacterium. The sequence continues at coordinate 31,056 of VXSC01000007.1, forward strand.
GATGATAATGAGTCCTTCGGCGGACTCACTGACGATGACCCGATTACAGAGACCTATGCACGTATCCTGGCGACTCAAAAGAAGTACTCGCAAGCTGCCGCCGTATACAGATCTCTCAGTGAGCAGAATCCAGACGAAAAGGATCGCTTACTTGATGAAGCTCAGAAGCTGGACCTTCTAGCCAACTCGGAAACGAGCACGTGATTATATCTAAAAATCGCCGCTGTGTCGCTGGTGTCATGAGCGGCACCTCCCTGGATGGGATTGATGTGGTAATCGCCCGTATCCAGGGGCATGGACGTGAGCTTCAAATCGAGAAATGGTACGGAGCTACGTATTCTTTCCCCGAAGAATTGCACAGCTCTCTGAAACTGGCCGCCAGCCAAGAGTCTATTGGCGTGGCCGAACTCAGTCAACTGAATGTGCGTCTGGCCCACGAATATGCAAAAGCCGTGACGCGTACACTGGAAGCACACGGAGAACCGATCGAACATCTTGATTTGGTGGGGTGCCATGGCCAAACCATCCGTCATCTACCCGACAAGGTCATGGTCGCTGGTAAAGAAATCTGCTCCACCCTCCAGATTGGCGATCCTTCAACTATGGCCCAGCTATTGGGGGTGCCGGTGATCGGAGATTTTCGTCTGGCAGATATGGCACGTGGAGGGCAGGGAGCACCGCTGGTGCCGTATTTTGACTATGTGATATTCACGCACGATACAGAGACCCGCGGCTGCCTGAACGTTGGCGGCGTAGCAAACCTGACCGTTCTGCCCCCGAATGCACGGACAGATCAGGTCTACGGTTTTGACACGGGCCCCGGTAATATGATTATGGATACTCTGTGTCGCCAGTGCATGGATCTGCCCTTTGACGAGGGAGGCCACATTGCTAAGTCCGGTACTGTGAACGAACGATTGCTTTCAGAATTACTGCAGGATCCCTATTTATCCGCTACCCCGCCCAAATCGACCGGTCGTGAATATCTCAGCCACACATTCCTGCAACGGTTACTGGATTCCTCCCATCGAATGTCATCTGAGGACCTGATTGCCACGGCTACCGCGTTAACTGCTGCATCTGTCTGGCAGGCCTACAAGACATTTATACAGCCAACCCACTCGCTTGACCGACTCATCCTATCTGGAGGCGGAGCACATAACCAGGCGCTCTTGGATCTACTTGGGGGGTATTTCGCGCGGAATAGGACTGCCGTGCAGATTGAGACATCAGACGCGTACGGGATTGATGTTGACAGCAAAGAGGCCCTTTGTTTTGCGGTCCTCGCTCATGAGAGTGCGAGTGGTATCCCAACCAACATCCCGTCTGTCACCGGGGCAGATCGCCCCGCCGTACTTGGTAAGCTCTGTGTTCCATAGATCAAACTGGGACAACGGAAGAATCACTGGGACAGTTTGATGGGGACTTCTCTGACCGTCTTTGTCACTTGTCCCGACATGGATGGGTTCTGCCTGAATCCTCCGGTGCTTCGGTGTGGACCAGATTACGAAATTCACCATAGGTTTTTGGTCCCGGTTGTTCCTTTAGCCAATCCCAGGCTTTGAGTACTTCTTTCCTAGAGGTTCCAACATTGGCTGGATCCGCCATGAAATCCGTGATGAAGTTGTTCATGCGCGCTGAAGGGCACCGGGGGAGACGACCCTTAGTCTGCATCAGCATTCGCAGATGATCCGCCAAATCACCATAGGTGAAGCACTCCTTTGCTTCCCGTCTTTTGCGCCTCCAATCATTGAGCCAGTACCACTGCCCGGACTTTCGACTGACGCCCGGTGCCTCAGCATAGACTAGCTCTAGCAGGAAAGCCTTTGTTCTCTTGTCTCCGACGTAATTGGTTACTGTCGTGTCGGCCTTCAATACATCGCGCGCCTTGCCAGCCTTGCGAGGCAGAACAGGTTTACGATCAGGCACCTTCCCCGTCTGCAAGAATTCCCGAATCAATTCCTCCAGTTCAAATTTGCGGAAATTACCGACAGTGATGCCGAGGTCACGGGCAAAAGCTTTCAACTCGGCAGCGTAGAAGTACCCGTTGTCGAACTCTTCAACACTCATCCCCCGATGTAAGGTGCTCATGCTCTGACCGTTTGATAATAAGTTATTTTTTCGCTAGCCCTAAGGAATTTTTATTCCTTGAACCAACATGCCGTGCATTGAGTGATACAACAAACGTATAGAGGAATCCATGATACTCATTTCGCCACGCAATTCTTCTCACACTAGTGTGGTGTACTATTATTCCTCTTACAGTAGGTTTTGAGAGATTCCAGAATCTGTTCGGCAGATTTGGTCCAATTAAAAGGCTTGGAGGCCTCGTTGTAAATTTCGAGATAGTCTTTGATCGCAGTCTCTAATTCCTTCGTACTCCAATGCGTTCCGCGCCGTATTTGATCACTGGTGATTTTGGCGAACCAGCGTTCCACGAGATTTAGCCTGGATGCACTGGTGGGTGTGGAATAAAGATGAACCCTTGGGCGGCGAAGCAACCAATTATGGATCATTTCCGTTTTGTGGGTGCTGTAATTGTCCAACACGAGATGAATCTCTAAATCCTTGGGAACAGATCGGTCAACCACATGCCGGAATTTCAGCAATTCAACGGATCGATATCATCGATAACAGTGACCAATCACCTCTCCAATCGCGACATTCAGGGCTGCAAACAGAGAGGCGGTTCTATGTCGCCTGTAGTCATGTGTACGGGATTCTGGTAGACCTGGGCCCATGGGCAGAATGGGTTCGCCTGAATTTGAGGTTTTTCATCCACGCACAACACCACCGCGCGTTCCGATGGGAACAGGTAGAGTCCGACAATGTCACGTACCTTTTCAATGAAAAGCGAATCCGTGGAAAGCTTATAGGTCTCCATACGGTGTGGTTTGACCCCAAAGGCACGCCAGATTCGACTGACCGTACTTGCACTCATGCCGGTGGCCTCGGCCATCTTGCGTGTACTCCATTTGCATTGCATCTCGGGGCATAGACGCCAGCGTCTTTGTGATGACTTTCTCCACATCTTCATCGGATACCGTGCGAGGCTTACCGGGACGGGGAATATCAAACAACCTATCACAGCGTTTTTCCAAAAAACGCCTTCGCCATTTACCAACGGGCACCCTTCTCCTTGGCTGGCCAAGGTTGGAGGTTATTCTGAAGGAGCAATTGACGACAAGTACTGATAACTGGCTTTGAGCGTGTGGTCGGGGTCGGGAGCCAGGTCACGCTCCAGATAGAAATGCTCCACACCGGTTGTGGACGCCACTTTAAGGATCCCGTCAAGATCCAGGACTCCTTCACCGGCATCCGCCATTTTGGGAAAAAGCGGTATCCACTGGGACGGATCGCCTCCGTCTCCTTCAAATCGAACCAGCTCGGTCATGTCCTTGATGTGCATAAGCTTAAAGCGACCGGGATAGGCGTTCAGATATTCCACCGGATCCGCCCTTCCCGCCGTCATCCAAAAGACATCCATTTCCATGACGACTAGGTCTGGATCCGTGCGGTCCAGGATCAGATTGAACGGAATACTGCCTTCCAATTCAACAAGTCCATAGCCATGGTTGTGGTAGAGAAACTGGAGTCCCACCCCCTTCATGGCCAAGCCGATTTCATTAAAGGTATCGGCAATTCCCCGGTAATCGTCTAGGTTGGTGCGTTGTTCCGGTGGGATGGCAGCGATACCGGCGTATTTGTGTCCCAGTACCTGTGAAGCCTCGGCCACTTCGTCCAGACGGACTCGGAGAGTCCCGAGATCAGTATGCATCGACGGTGAGGTAAGGCCGTTGGCATCCAAAATGTCACGTACCTGCCGTGGGGTATGCCCATAGTAGCCGCTCTGGGAGAGACCAATGGATTTGGCTATTGGCTCCCATGAAGCTACTACCTCCGGCACGGAGTAGGGGTAGGGGCCAAACAATTCGACTTCCTTATAGCCAATGGTCGCCAGTCTTGCCATAGTGCCCGAAAAATCCTCTTCCAACAACTTCGGAATCGTAAACAACCCGAGGCCTACACGTTCAATCTGCGATTGAGTTTGCACCGGGCCAATGGGTGGGGTCCTGTGCGCAATACCAATCGGCATCGCGGCTGCTAATCTGATAAAGTTTCTTCGGGTGATCATGGTCAATAATGCAAGTAAGGGTCACGCCCAAATAACTGATTGTGAGTTTGGTGGATTTAGCAATAAATGTAATGACTCAGTCCTATAGAATCAACCCTTGGACCTCTTCTGCTTGTTCCACCAGCCCATCTTTGCTATGAGGCCCTTTTTTCGGCGTCTCTTAAGATTATTGTTTTTGGGAATAATTGGCTCTTCGTCTTTAATTGTGAGCTGAGTCACAAGTTTAGGGATCCTGAAGAGGTTGAGTAGTCCAATGTCACCGGTCGGCGGTTCGTTCCGATATTGTCAATTATAGAAACCTACTTTTGGCCCGATATTTGAACCGGTTTGGCCGGTTTTACCGGCAGCAGGATTCACATATTTTACCTTCAACCAGACACTATACAACACATGGAAAAGACGACATGCCCCATTTGGGGAACCCCCGCAGAGTATGAGATGCGTGATGATTCTTCGTGTCACTATAATTCTCCACGTGCAGGGGGGAAATACATCATTTCTGATTCGTGGCATCAGAAAGCAGAGGATTGGGATGAGGAACAAAAAGTACTGGTCACATCTTGGCTGATCAGCCAGCGGTCGATGGGAAATTCTGAGCCGAGGATTCCGGATACCCTGGCGATTGACTCCATTCGTCATCCGTCCGCTCACCAGCGAGCTGAGAATCTCTTGAAGTACATTGATTCACAGCTTTCCAGCATTAGTGGCATCTTTAGGCCCACTCGGAACGAGCAAGACCAAGTCCCCGACGCAAATAATCCATCGTGGGTGTGCTTTGCGGAAATGCTTGCCTGGTCAGCTTCGACAGAACTGCACGAGGTAGATTATCTACTTAGGTTTCTGAACGATCAGGGATTGATAGCTCCTCCATCTGAAAGGAATCGTGTATGGGTGCGCTGCAGGCTGACAGTAAAAGGTCACACTCACCTTGCCAACTTGGAAACTCGAATCATAGATTCAACGCAAGCATTCGTAGCGATGTGGTTTGATTCATCGCTTGATAAGGCGTACTACAATGGGATAGTACCCGGAATCGAAGAGTCTGGATATATTCCTGTGCGTATTGACGGGACAGAACATTTGAACAAAATAGACGACGAAATCCTCGCCAAAATTCGTAGATCGAAATTCTTGGTTGTGGACTTGACCGAAGGAAAGGTCGTCGAAGAAAAAGATGGTACAATAAAGGGTGGCACACGCGGAAGCGTTTATTACGAAGCCGGTTTTGCCAAAGGTCTTGACATACCAATCATTTACACTTGCCACGAGGATTCACTTAAAAAGGTCCATTTTGACATACGACAGTATTCATGTATCTTCTGGAATACACCTGAAGAACTTAAAGCGCGGCTAGCTCACCGAATCTCAGCCAATTTCGGCGATGGGCCTTCTCACAATGATCTTCCACCTCCAAAAACTGATTAAAATGGTACTCAGAATTGAAATCCCTCTCAATCAAGCTTTTTCCAAACGAAACCTCAGGTTATTGCAATCAAAATGGGAGCGCTATGCCCTTCCTGGACAATGGTCCGCCTGTAGTGAGGGGCATCGCGTCAATCGTGGAGAGACGCTCGAAGAGAAACGTTTCTACGATTTGACGATCGACGAAAAGCTTGATGGCATCCATGAAAAACTGATCAGTGCGTTTGTGGACGACTTTGTGCATTCCACCAGGGCGTTACGGAGAGAATAGTATTGATTCATGAACTGACGTAGATAACGAGAGAATGGAATCAAAAAAGAGAACGCTCAACGACTCGGGAACTAACCCAATCTTTTATTAAACGCACCGGAATTGGCGCGTGGGCAGGCGGTAGGAAGCCGTAGTGGCCGACTTTCGCCTGCCATCAGCCCCGCATTTCTACGTACTATAATTACCCTTAGCGGATATAAACCAAGACATTCATGGAAGCGAAGATGATGCCCAGCCACCATTCGGCGCAGAGGAAGCTGTTGGACGAAATAATACACAAGATTAGGGATTGGCAACCTGGCGAATCGTCTTTCGAACCAACCGTTATCGACTGGGTCATCAAACTACAAACATTGGCTGACCACATCCTTCCCAACCACATCGCCGATAGTTTGAACGCAATTGACGTGGATATCGATGATCCTACATGTGCGTTTTGGGCCAAGTCGAAACTTGATGCCTTCGTTCCCATCATTGAAGACGCGCTCGCCTCCATCTCGAGAGGTGGGGTGCCACCTCCTAACCCAGATCTGCCTGACAACATTACCAGAGATTACGAGGAGGCTGCGACTATCGTGGAGCTCTCTCCACGTGGTGCTGCGGCATTGCTGCGCCTGTGTATTCAGAATCTTTGCATACATCTCGGCGAACCGGGGAAACGTTTGAATAAAGATATAGGTGAGCTGGTTGCGAAGGGCTTGGATGGGCGCGTCCAGCAAGCATTGGATACGGTCAGAGTCCTAGGCAACGAAGCCGTTCATCCAGGTACACTTGACCTAAAAGACGATCATCAAACTGTCAAGAAGATGTTTGCCCTCGTCAATATGATTGCCAAAGAGATGATAACCCTTCCAAGGGAGAGGGACGATCTTTTCAACACGCTTCCTGAAAACAAACGCGAGGACATTGATAAGCGCGATAAGGAGGTGAAAGCTGCAGCCTCCAGATCCCGTAGAGCTGACTGACTGGGATCGTCTGCACGGCCGCGGGGCGCCCAACGGGCACCTCCGGAATCAAACGTGTCTCTAGCACAGGATGCAGTCTTTTGGCTTCTACTATCACACTCGCAGAATGCGAGCCTGACCATGTGCACACATAATCAGGCATACGCCCCTCGTGGCGGTCCATATCAATCTCGCTGATGGAAAAGCCCAATACTTTCATGAGCGCGGGAGTAATTAAGCGGTTACATACCTCAGATTCCTGAGCCTTGGGCTTTTTTTTAAGCTCGTTCAGGGCGTTGGCGTACCAAGCCATTTAAACAATTTGTGAAACTTAGGTGAATGTCAAGTAGCCGAGGGGAATCTCACCCCTCGGCTCTCACGGAACCGTGCGTGAGCCTCTCAACTCACACGGCTCTTACCATACAGCCGTTTGGAATTGAGTAAAGGTGGACCATAAAGAAACTCCCAGTGCACAAACAGCCCAGAATTTTGACGCGCAAACTTATCCAGCCATCGCCATGATCGTCTCCAATGCCCTCTAAACCGCTTGTACTTCCGCATCATCCATCGGATCAGATGTTGGTTAATGCTCTGAAAGAGCCTTCTCAGCTCGGATTTGAAGAATGCGCCATAGTAGTCTATCCATCCGCGTACCGTGGCATTGATCTTGCCAGCGATATACTCCATGGGGCGAGGACTCATGCGAGCCAACCCCCAACTACGAATGGTTTCCCGTATGGCCTTCGCCGCCTTCCGGCTCACCGCTGGATTGAACCCTAGAAAAATCCTGCCCTCACGACTCATGGTCATTCTTGGTCGAAGCGTGTAGCCCAAAAAATCAAATGAAACGTTTGGATACGTGCCGTTTCGGCGCGTCTGTTTGCAGTATACAATCCGGGTTTTGTCCGGATGTAAGGTTAGCTGACAAACCGTAAAACGATCCTTCAGCACCTGCCAAAGGTCTCGGGCTTGTTCCTCGCTTGTGCAGTGACACACGATGTCGTCTGCGTAACGCTCAAATGGAATCTGCGGATAATTCAGTGCCATCCATTTGTCAAACGCGTAATACAGAAACAGATTCGCCAACAGTGGACTGATGACTCCGCCTTGCGGGGTCCCGACATCCCGAGCCTCTTCCGTTCCGTCTGGATGGATCACCGGGGCCGTCAGCCAGCGCTCTATGTATAAGAGTACCCACTTCTGATCCGTGTGACGCCGTACCGCTTTCATCAACAGTTCATGGTCTATCGTGTCAAAATATGCCTTGATATCCATGTCCAATACCCATGCTCGCCGCCAGCATCGCGTTCGCGTCTGTCGCAGCGCATCATGTGCCGATTTATTCGGTCGGTATCCATAAGAATCGGAATGGAACTCGCGTTCCAAGACCGGCTCTAATTCCTGCTTGACCACCATCTGTGCCACCCGATCCGCTACCGTTGGTATTCCCAGAGGGCCAAAGCCGTAGTCTCGCCACGTATATGCCGCAGGCCAGTTGGCCAATAAACAGGTTCCCGCAACCTCGTCCCGGAATTAATATACGACCCCGGTTTTGACCATCATCTTCTATTTTCGACACGTAATCCATGGTTCACTTTCGTTCGACTCTACGACCCACACCTTATAGGTTTCTATACCTACCTTTTCCCAGCACGCTCACCACGATACCTCTTTAATGCCGCAGCTGTGGGTGGTTTGCAACCTCCGCCTGTACAGCGGTTGCGGGGGGGCCTGCCCCCATCCCTTGCACAGTTACAATACATGTTGGCTATGTCATTATCTTCACCTCACATGTATTTAAGTGGCACACTATATATATCAGTAACCCAGATTACTACGTCCGTTTTGACGTTTCTTCACCTGTTGCCGGTCTTGGTGCACCAAGACCGGTCTTACATAGGCTCCACATCCATTTATGGACGCCATCCCGGACGCCCAGATGATCATTGCTGCGTTAATGTCCGGGTTCCGTTCAAACCCACACTCCAAGCATCTATACTTGGAGTTCTACCACAAATGTTGCGGAAAAAGGTCTAGGCCTCCACGGAAGAATAGAATTGCGATTCTGAAATTTTCAAACGTTCTGTACCCTCTACCGACCGTTTTAATCTCTTGAATTTTTCCGTTGATTCGCTCTCCTTGGTGTTGCACTACGGGCGACGAAGAACGTTGCGAGTCCGACCGACTTTACGAGAAGAACAGATTCACGGTCCGGCACCTTCCCAGTCTACAGGATCTCTCGAATCAATGCCTCCAGTTCAAGTTTTCGAAAATTGCCGGCGGCGATGCCGAGGTCGCGGGCAAAAGCTTTCAACTCGGCAGCGTAGAAGTACCCGTTGTCGAACTCTTCGACACTCATCCCCCGGTGTAATGTGCTCATGCTCGAACTATTTTGGTGACAATTTACCGGAGTCTATTCATTTAAGCAAGAAACACTCAACCTAGTTTTGCCACATTTAGTGATATAAACCTTAGGCCGAGACAATTCAAATCGGTGCCATTGTTGAATCACCTTGGCACTGAAAGAGGTGGAGCCATGACCGAAGCCATTCAAACACATGGATCAACTCCGTGCCCTGCAAGTCATCCATTAGAACATGCGCGGCGACAACAAGTAGAATATGCCCACAAGTGGTCACGAGTGTCATCACGAATGCCATCATATGTCGACTGACTCTGAGACTAGGTCTCGCTATAGCAATCCACCTATAATTGAGGCGATATGCGAGTTTTACTTCGCACCTGGACTGGAATGGGATCCTACCCTACCCGGCAAACTGCACACTAATTTGGGAGATGAGTATCCGGGGAAACCACGGCATCAGGAAAGTATCGAATTTGGGGTGCAATTTCGAGGAGGATCCCCCCAAAATTTCCAGTTTGGGGAGGGGCCTAAGAAAGTCCAGCTGATTACAGAGAACGAGAAACGGATAGTCGGGATTGGGCGTGATGTACTCAGCGTGCACATGCTCCGTCCTTATCAGGATCCACACGATTCGGACAAGACAGGATGGGACGAGTTTCGACCTCGGATCAGTAGGGCACTCAGCGCTTACTGGGAAGTGGTACGACCGCAAGGAGTGAAAAGAGTCGGCATCAGGTACATAAACAAGCTTGTTGTCCCCGGAGAAGTGACGACAGCCAAGGAATATCTGAATTGTGCCTTGCCCGAGGTGGATGGCCTGCCAAGTCGTTTGGTCAACCTTATGAGCCAAGTTGAATATGCCTATCGCGACGGTGTAAAGCTGGCCTTGTCCCAGGGAAAGGTTGAGGGTGGATTTATACTCGACATCGCCGTGATTGGAGAGAGCGACGACGTACTTACTCTGGAGGACACGGGTGCACTAGTAGACGACCTTCGCGGTCGAGAGAGAGAAGCGTTTGAAGCTGTTATTACAGATAAAGCAAGAGGACTTTTCAATGCAGCTTGAGTGGCCCACAGCCGCGCAAAAAACAGACTGGGTTATTATGCTGCCCCTCCCAGGGCAGCCGCACAGCCGGCCATGGACATCAGATGTTCCGCGCGGTCCATTGATCTCGTCCGTGTCACTTGCGGCTTCGCCGGATGTTGTTGAGTTACAGAAAATGTATGTGGTTATCAAACAGACACTGCAATCCACTTGGGCCATGGCGGATCAACGGGATGCGATGCAAGGACTGTTCCACTTAAGGAACTCGTTGTATGCCTCGTTCGAGGCCGAACCACTTGAAGACGGCATGGATCATCCAGCCGAGGATATCATTGGTGATGTAGTACGATCCACAGATGATCCTCGCGTGTTTGATTGGCTTTCTAGATTTTGTCTTGATGTCGAGCACCCTGCTTTCTCTTCTTCGATATTACGTTGTCTCGGGCGCCAAATGCGTCCCGGAACAGAGTCGTGGCGTGCCGAGCTTGTGCGGAAAGCATTGACAATGAATGATGCCGAGATACGAGACGCAGCACTGCAAGCAGCGGAGTCTTGGGGCGGGTTGAGTATGCGATATATACTTGAGGCTGGGGTACAAAACGAGCCGTTACCGTGGCTTCGAAAGTACATGCAAGATGTCATTGAGGACCTGAGATAGGGAAAATGTATTTAGCGCGGATGATCTCACAGGCTAAATGGGAACGAAAGGAATGGATGGATGAAGGGGAGATCTCGGCAGATGCAGTGACCGCTGATCTTAGAACTCAGAATAACAGTCTATCCTTTTGGAAATGCGCCAAGAAAACGCACAAAGAAATCGAGAACGTCGCACTAGCCATAGCGGCCGGTCGCGATAAAATTGATAAGGTTGAGATTGTACTAATCGACAACGAAGACCTAAAAACTGATGGTCAAAACATAGAGACCTCCAATGGGCGTACGCCCGTCGAAAGCTTGGTCAAGCGTCATGTGGATCTGATGCAGCTCGATTATACCCGTCTCGGCAAAGTCGCGCGTCGCGTAGCGTCTGCAGTTGCCGCCAACCAATGCCATAGGGTATCAAAGCAGCGTGTTCAGACGCTCCTTGTGACAGCGATTACCAGGGATGAGACACTACAGATCGATAGGCTAAACGAAAACCTCCGTCCGCAAGTGCAGAAATTGCTCAATCGATACTGAGATACACTCCAGTAACAAATCGCACCTAAACCTTCGGCTGCATGTGATACTGCCAGCAAGGGTATCACGACCATTTGAGCGTTTGCTCAGCCGTCGCACGGAGCCAATTCCATATTGCTAGCCTCGTTTATGATTGTGTTGTATCCGTAGGTACACGAATTACCACAGTTTTCAGAGTCCGGGGTTTCTCTCAGTCCATATCCATGCCCCACCACTTCGTACTTTGTATAGACTGCCCGCGCACTCCTTGATATGATTCTGTAGCGAGCTACTTGACCGCCTCTTCCGCTGCATCACCGAAAGACTACAAACCTGTTCTGATTCCGACTAATGAGTGTCCCTGCCAGCAAAAGATGAGAACGTTGAAAGGGCATTCCTATTCCATTCTCTGACCCAATTCGACTGCACAGTGTTTCATTTGATCGGGCAACATTCCCCGGTTATTCGAGAACAAAGCAATGGTCCAAAATCCTCCAATTCATAATACGACACCACTATGTCTCCCATTGAAGAGGTAGGAGAATTTAACCTGATCCGCCGCCTCGCCTCAATCAGTTTGCCGGGTACCAAGCCACCGGTCATTACTGGAGTCGGGGATGACGCGGCGGTGTACCACCCAAAACCCGGGATGGTACAAGTCGTCACGACAGACGCTTTGATTGAGGGCTATCACTTTGATTTTGACTTCTACAGGATGGACCATGTCGGTTACAAAGCCATGGTCGTAAATCTCAGTGATATCGCTGCAATGAATGCTCAGCCCATACTGGCGACCGTAGCACTGGGGATACCTGGATCATTTTCAACGGAAGACCTCGAGTCTCTCTACCGTGGCCTCACTAATGCGGCTTCCAAATACGGTGTCCAGATTATTGGCGGGGATACGACGCGTTCGCCGGTGCTTTTGCTGTCAATCACGATCATCGGTGAAGCGCCTGGAACCAACCTAGTGCATCGAAACGGGGCCAGCCCCGGTGACAGCATCTGTGTCAGTGGAAATTTAGGGGATGCCGCAGCCGGACTTGATCTGCTACGCAGCCATACTGAACCCAACACACTCGAACCTGAAGTGTGGGATGTCCTCACTACCCGTCACCTGATGCCTACCCCCCGGCTTGATCTCATACACGAATGGGCACAGAAAGAAGTGCGCCCCTCTGCCCTCATTGACATATCAGACGGACTCGCTAATGAAGTGCATCATATCTGTGCAGCATCCAGCTGTGGAGCTATCCTGTGGGAGTCCAAGCTCCCCCTGTCCCCGGAGTTGCGCTCAGGAGCCCTGAAATCCCGCACTGTCATTGACTACGCATTAAACGGGGGAGATGACTATGAACTGCTGTTTACCGCCCCTTCTGGAACACTTGAGCGGATGTCTTCAGACTCCTTTACCACCATTGGAGTCATTACCTCAAAGGATGTCCTGATCCACCGGGAAGATGGGACGCTTGAGCCTCTGAAGCCTGAGGGACATGATCATTTCACGGCTGTCTAAGTAACCAGACACTGACGTTCCCCAAACTCCCTGCACCTAATCACACAATCCCCCATTTTTTCGACGGCTTCCTCTTTTTTCCGACCATCTATTTTGTCTTCCAAACTCTGATGCCCTTCTCCTTTAGCTCCTGACCCTCTGGAGTAGTCGGGCGACCATGTAGCAACCAGCAGTCCGATAAACGCTTCAAAGCTGCCCCTGTGGTCTTGAATCGGTCCTTTCTCAGTTTTGAATTTGAACCGTCAACATACAATATCTCCTCAGCAAATCCCGCTGCCAGTGAACTGACCATTGCTGTTTCACCGGATTCTTTCGACGCTTTCGGGCTTTGCGCCGTGACCATCACCAGTTGGTCGCTGCTGATTGCCTGGCGGTGGGCTTTTTTTAGGCGCTGCTTCAGTTCTCCATCGTGCAGCACCCAGATTACACGCCCCAGGCACTCTTGCACTGCCTCCACAATCTTACGGGCCATCTTGAGATGTCCAGCTACAACCACGGTCTGCCCCTGCTTCGTTGCGTCTGCAGCCACATCGCAAGCTTTCCCAATCCTTCCCTCTGGAATAGCATCCGGCCCGAAAATCGCCAACCCTTTGCTGGTTAGCAGGCTCTGATCTCCGGTTCCAAAAAGTAACGGCGGCGCATCATTGCGCATACTCGCTCGGATTGCTTTGGGATAATCTGAATCACTGCGAGCAAACACCCAATAACCTTTTCGCTGCCACTCCTCCAGGCAGAATCCAAGGTTAATCCGACGACCTAGCAGCCAACGAAGACGATCCGAACTAACTCCCGCAATCTCTGGCAAGGATTGAGCTTCAAGCAGGTCCCGGGGCCACTTCCCAGATCGGTAAAGAACCGTAGCTACCCGATTATACTCTGCGCCTCCGAGCGGCCTGAACTCCTCCTCCCCTCCTTGAAATGCACACAGAAGCAGGATCGCACGGGCATCATTCGTGAGAGAGTACTTCATTTTTTACCAGGACGATACATATGGCATAGTTGTATTTCCCAAGTCACCGGAATTCATTTGTACTGCGCGTTCCCATGCGCCCATATCTGTATCTGCATTGATTAAAATAGCTCAAGCTGTTCCTCAAATCTTACGGAAACCTTAATACTCGGAGTATCCGTCTTCTTTGCATCACTTTTTTCAGTTCCAGCATCCGCTTTCGACTCATCCTCTGCAGTGTCCTCAGTAACCAGTGATTTAGGGGGGTCCACCTGCGCCAATTCGCCTTCAGGCTCTGCCAATTGTGAAGGCTCGTGAGAACTGATTTCCGCACGATCTTCAAACAAACCTTCATGAACCGCCATCTCCATGTCAATCCATGAGGTTGCACCTGCCTTAAGCAGGCGTTCCGCTGCTGCGGTAGTTTGACCCATGCACCATACAAAGCACTTTCTCTGGTCCAGTACACGGTACATAGCATCTTCTAGGCAGTAACGATCCCCGCTAAGCTCTGTACCATCTATATACATCGCTGAATCACAAAGGGCCATGGCAATGCGTCCAACTTCCGGCTCCTGTGAGAGCGAACGTTTATCGGCAGGACTTCGCCCTGAGAGCATCATGAATTTACCCGCAGCTTTTGCTCGGCGAAATGATTTTCGGAGCGGCTCCCCAAATACTGGACCCTGAAGCACCCAAATAACAGATCCTCCGTGACCGATTCCGGATTCGGCGACCCCAGCCGAGATCGTCTGTTTGCCTGCCGCGATAGTGATACGATGACGCTGAGCACAAAAGGCGGCCATGGCTCGAGCGTGTTCATTGGACTGCTCCATGACCTGGTCCGGACCAATCACGGCCGTTGCAGCTCCATTCAGTAATTTGGGCTCTCCCACGCCAAAAAGCACTGGAGGGGCAAATGATCTAAGATGTTGACGAACTCGCTTTGGATAGGCAGCATCCCCCCGGCCAACGATCCAGTAATCTCTCCGCTGCCACTCTTCTAAATAGAATCCCAAGGTAATACTGCGGCCCAAGAGTGCGATCAAGCGGTCATCACTGAGTCCTGTTTGCCGGGCTGCCGTTTCCACACATGTTCGATCAATCAGATTCCCTGGCCGGTAGTCATTCTGATGGAGCCACCGCACAAGTACATTATACTCCCGAATCTCAAGGGGAAGGTGCTCTCCTTCTCCTCCAAGCCAAGTGCAGAGGAGCATCGTTACATTGGTGTCACCAGACAGTGGCCAAGTCATATTATTCAGCCAAATTTTGTTTGACCAATGCAGCTGGCAAAACCGCAGGGCAACCGTCATGGCGCAGAAGCGCTGCTAATGTTGTGACTGTCCAACCACTTACAATTATATCATCAATCAGGATTGTCGGCTGCTTACACGCCTTCTCCACTGTAAATGCATCTGCAATATTTCGAGCACGCTGGATCGGATTTTTTTGTCGGCTTTGCTGTCCCCCTATACCAGTCCTTGAAGCCGTGCGAACCAAACGCAAACCAAGTCGGTCCGCAACAACTCCTGCCAGAATTGGCACATGCTGTCTATCCCTGTGCGGTGGCACGTACGTGACACACCGAAACTTCGAGGCCTTTTTCTTCAACACCCTAACAAATGCCTCCACAACTTCATCAGAATACTGCTCCGCAAACCTCCTTTCGTTTAGAATCTGATCACTCAGACTTCCTTCAAAAGCTCTACAAAGAGCGATCCCCCACTTCGCACGGTACTCCGACCCGATTGTGCTCGTCTCATGAATCGGATGATTTGAGAGAAGGGAAAATGGCCAGTTCTGATTTGGACGGATACGTATTTCGCGCTTACCCATAAACTGTTCCGCTTCGCGAACCAATTCTTCTTTAGGTCGATATGACTTGTCTGCCCTGTTCGTACAGTTTCGGCATCGCCCACAGCGCGTTGCGGTCTGGTCATCTAGGGCACGCTGTAAAAATGCCATTAGGCATCCTCTGTGGTCCATGTACTCACGCATCTGTACTTGCTCACGCTCACGAATTTGCCGCAACCGGGCAATGGAATCCAGAGGGATCTGAAATCCATCTGCCTCTCCCGTTGCATACCATGCCCCCCGCTCCTTTATGACAGGAGAAGGAGATTCGAGTGAAGCAAGCTTGAGCACTTTTTCAATCCTGCTTTTTTTGAGATTGACCTGTAACATGATTTCGGGGAGAGTCAGTCCACCATCGGCCTCTTCCAGTATTCCAAGAACCTGATCAATCTCTTCTTGAGGAGGATAGGCGTTGTCCAAAAAGTAATCCGCAATTCGCTCGTCTTCTTTCCCCCACATCAAAAATCCGTACGCATCTTGAATACCTCGACCAGCCCGCCCCACCTGTTGGTAATAATGCACCACTGACCCCGGACGCTGATAATGGATGATGAACTTTAGGTCCGGCTTGTCAAAGCCCATTCCAAGAGCAATGGTTGCGACCAGAACTTTCAGCTCGTTCTTCAGGAGCGCCTCTTCCAACTCTTCCCGCTCTCCCGTATCTCCGTAGTAGGCTTTCGCATCAATCCCCCGGGATTTAAGCCAGTCAGCAACCAGATCCGCATCCTTGCGTGTGAGCACATAAATGATCCCACTTCCCGATAAATGCGGAATCGCCTGAGCAATCCACGCCAGCCTTGTCTGGGGATCTGTTAATTTGAGATTATGAAGTTGCAGACTGCGTCGGATCAGGCTCCCCCGTGTCACCTGAATGTCCTCCCCCAGTTGCCTGCGGACATCCTCAACCACCCGGTCATTTGCCGTCGCAGTCGTAGCAACAATCGCAGCTCCCTCGGGAATCATTTCCTGAACTCTGCGAATGCGCTGATAATCAGGCCGAAAATCATGCCCCCAATCAGAGATACAATGTGCTTCGTCAATAATCAGCATCCCAAATCCACCTTTCACCATCGGGAGCGTTCTTGAGAAAAATCCTTCATTTGCCAACCGCTCAGGTGTAACCATGAGCAGATCTACCTCATCTGACTTGAGTTCTTTATGGATTTCACCCCAGGAATCAAAATTATCCGAGGTCATCCTTCGCGCATTCAATCCGAGTGCGTCTGCTGCCAGTTCCTGGTTACGCATCAATGCCAAGAGGGGAGAAATCATAAGTGAAGGGCCCGCCCCTCGTTCCCGTCTGAGCTTGGTTGCAATCGTGTATACCATCGTTTTTCCCCAACCCGTACGCTGCACAATCAGGACCCGATTCCCGCTTACGGCCTGTTCGATACTTTCCCACTGACCGTCGTGAAACTCGGCCTCCTGATTGCCGACCGCATCACGAAGATAACCGGTGGCAATATCCCTGACGGTATCCGGATTCTTTAGAGATGGCATAGACGCTTAATGACTACACCAGTCAGTGGCAGTGGCATCAAGAAATGCATGTTGCATCTGACGACGTGCCTCAGAACCGATTGGAGACCCTGGGGGGATCCTGGTGCCGACTAGACGCTCTTCCGGCTCATATTCTCTAAAGAGATAGCGTTCAATATCGGCGAGCACCATCTGACGGTGGTAACGGGTTTCCCGATCATTCTGAGAGACTCTGCTGTCGGGAATCCACTCTGCAAACTCACGCAATCGCTCTGCGACCAAGGCTCTGACCGCAGGAGCGGCCTCCCGGTCACTGGCCAGTCCAATCAACTCATCAATCCATACCTGCTGTACTACACGCTGCAATTCAGCCTCGTACGGGTCATCCGCTACAGACACCCCCCAGACCACATCACTGACGAGTTCCATTACCCCGTGGAAATCAGGTAATGTGGCATCCCGATCCGTCTGATAGGCCATGCGAGCGGCACGCTCGGGGTTCAGAATTTGCGTAAATACCATGGTAGCAACTGCAGCAGCAGGAGTATAAGGGTCAAACGTCAAGCCCGTATGCCGCTGAAACAGTTCCCGGTGCATCGGGAATCCAGGTGGGCGCGGCGGCAAATTCAGCCGCATACTCTCTGGAACCCGGAGAGCCTCAGCCGAAACGACCTCCAGTAGCACCTCCAGTGCCTCTTCCTGAACCGCACCTTCAACCGGCTCAACCAATGCCTGTTGATCCCCACGCATCGCATAGGTGTAGGTCACGCCACCGAGTAATTTGGCGGTCGCCTCTATCTGGTAGCGATGTCGCAGGTAAAGCGGAACCAGAACTTCCTCCATGGTCGCCAATGGCTGACCTGTACGGATCACCTCCTCCCCAAAACGTGCCATAGCAGCTTCGCGGACCGCCATTTCATGGCGAAGGGCACGAACCATATCATCGCCGTTATCCCACAGATTAGAGAGCGGGTGTGCTGCACCAGTCGGGCGGGCATCCGCGTCGGTGATGTAATATAGTCCATCCTCCCATGCCCGCCGTAGGATCGCGTCCAGTAAAGCCCCCTCACTGTCGTCTGGCAGTGGCTGCGCGTACCCATAAGCAATTGCAACCTTGTCCCACTCACCGATACCAGTCGCGTACGCTGCCTCCAATTCAATTTCTCCGTTCTCATCCAGTACAGCATACGGGGCAGGATAATCCATTACAGATGCACGGCTATTGACCGAAGAGGCAAAATTATGACTGAGTCCCAACGTGTGCCCGACTTCATGTGCAGATAACTGTCGGATCCGTGCCAGTGACATAGATAGCATCGGATCCTCCGCTGAAAGGGAATCTCCATAAGGAGCCAAGAGCCCTTCGGCAATGAGATAATCCTGCCGCACCCTGAGTGAACCAAGTGAAACATGCCCCTTGATGATTTCACCGGTACGCGGATCTGTCACACTCGAACCGTAACTCCAGCCTCTGGTCGCACGGTGAACCCACTGGATCGTGTTGTATCGCACATCCATGGGATCCGCGTCCTCAGGGAGCATCTCAATGCGAAAAGCATTGGAAAACCCTGCTGCCTCAAATGCATCTGCCCACCACCGAGCACCATCTAGAAGTGCTCCCCTGACTGGTTCTGGCGTGCCCGGGTCCAGGTAATATATGATCGGAGATACCGGATCACTCATTACTGAATCCGAGTGCTGTTTAATCAGGCGATGCCGCCGGATATAGCGCTTCCTCATGTCCTCCCCGATCGGTGCTGCATAATCCATGTAACTGATCGAACCATACCCGGCCCCGGGATGGAAAACTCTCGGTGTGTACCCATCATCGGGCAGCATCACAAATGAATGCCTCACGCTCAAAGTTACCGAATAGGGGTCCGCTGCCACATCACGTACATAACGGCCGGGAGCTGTGGATGTAAAAGTGATTCGCGCTTCCATCTCTGTGTTATTTGGAAATGCTTTGAGCATAGATGGAACCGGAGCACTGCGACTCTTATCCAGGCTGAAGCTCCCCTGCTGTGCACCCCGAAGTCTGCGAACAACGTCGTTCGCATCCCGAACAACGAAATCCGTCGCATTCACAAGTACTCTCCCGGCTTCCTCCGCTTCCACCTTGAACCCCCAGATAATCGCTTCGGCAAAGGCTTCACGTACCGATGCACGCTCTGCCTCTGATTCAGAATCGGCGCGATAGCGCAGATTCGGCATGACCAATAGGATTTTGGGACCGCTGCGCTCAAAGCGGACCAGACGTGTACTGCCCAGTTGGCTCCGATCCAGTCCAATATCGTTCGACCCCAATCCCGCAGGCATCGAGGTCACATAAATAAATTCCTGCTCCAGGGCAGGTATTTCCAGGTAGATCTCTCCACTGGCTGAATTCCAGTATATCGGAAAAAATCCGTCGCGTTTATCCATGCCCGATGTTTTCTCGGTAATGGATGTGCCCCCCTGTCCGTACACTGGCACAGAGGCAAGGCATAATAGCATGTAAAGAAAGCGCATAGGGACATTCATGGTCAATTGAGTCTGTTGTGGACGAAATGGAATAAAGGGAAGGGATCTCGGTTCCATCCGCCTCGGCAATATAGATATTTCGCCGCTTGGTTCACGAACTGGAGCTTTGAACTCTAAAAATGAAGCCATTTTTCGCTAACCTCGTTAAACCGTGTTCCTGGTCAGCAACCCATCGCGATGAACGACCCTATCCGTCAAATTCACGGTTTATTTGAGCCATTACTGGATTCTTCAAAGGTCGGGTTTATCACAGAGTTGCGTATTTTTTCCGTTCAACAAAATCTCGCTTAATAACATGGCCTCAACTGGTCAAGTCGTACAGGTCGTGGGGCCTGTGGTTGACGTTGCCTTTTCCGCCGGAGAAGTTCCGGATATTCTGGATGCATTGGAAATTACTCGTGAAAATCAGGACGCGCTTGTACTTGAAGTACAGCAGCATCTGGGAGAAAACCGTGTGCGAGCCGTAGCCATGGACTCAACCGATGGGTTGATCCGCGGGGTTCCGGTCAACAATACCGGACAACCCATTGCGATGCCTATCGGAGGAGATATCCGGGGGCGTCTGTTTAACGTAGTCGGCCGCGCCATTGACGGGTTACCCCAACCCGAGGCTGAAGGATCTCTGCCAATTCACCGCGAGCCACCCGCGTTCAGTGACCTGTCTACTAGTGTTGAGATGTTGGAGACCGGGATCAAGGTCGTAGATCTCATTCAACCGTATTCGCGTGGCGGCAAGATTGGCCTCTTTGGTGGTGCAGGTGTCGGCAAGACGGTCCTCATCATGGAATTGATCAACAACATTGCAAAGGCACACGAAGGTCTGTCCGTCTTTGCCGGGGTTGGGGAACGTACTCGTGAAGGTAATGACCTGCTCCGCGAAATGATTGAGAGCGGTGTGATGCAGTACGGGGAAGAGTTCCAGCATGCATTGGAGGAAGGAAACTGGGACCTCTCCAAGGTTGACATGGACAAGATTAAGGAAAGCAGTATCAGCCTGATCTTTGGTCAGATGAATGAGCCTCCTGGTGCACGTGCACGTGTCGCTCTGAGTGGCTTAACGGTTGCGGAGTATTTCCGTGACCTGGGGGGCCGCGATGTGCTGCTGTTTATTGACAATATCTTCCGGTTTACCCAGGCAGGCTCTGAAGTCAGTGCCCTTCTGGGACGGATGCCCAGTGCGGTAGGCTATCAGCCCACCCTAGCCACCGAGATGGGTGAGCTACAGGAACGGATTACCTCCACCAAAAGCGGATCTATTACCTCTGTGCAGGCAATTTACGTACCGGCAGACGACCTCACAGATCCTGCACCGGCCACAGCATTCGCACACCTGGATGCAACCACCGTACTGTCCCGCCGCATTGCCTCTCTGGGGCTCTATCCGGCAATCGATCCTCTTGACTCCAACTCTACGATCCTGACTCCGCGTGTGGTCGGCGACGAGCACTACACCACCGCGCAGGATGTAAAGCAGTTATTGCAGCGCTACAAAGAGTTGCAGGATATCATTGCCATCCTCGGAATGGATGAGCTTTCCGACGAAGACAAGCTTGTCGTCCAGCGTGCCCGTCGTGCAGAACGGTATATGAGCCAGCCCTTCTTTGTTGCGGAGCAGTTTACTGGAGCGAAAGGGAAATACGTCAAGATTGCGGACACGATCAAAGGGTTCCGTATGATCCTCTCTGGGGAGTTGGATCATTTGCCAGAGTCTGCCTTCACCTACAAGGGCACGATTGATGAGGTTATCGAGGATGGCGAACGCAAGCTTGCTGAAGCATCATGAGCGAAGATCAGCGGCTGCTTCGGGTTGACATCGTTGCGCCTGACAAGCGCGTGTTTCAGGGATACGCAAAAGGCCTTCGTGCTCCCGGCGCAGACGGAAATTTTCAGATCCTGTACAATCATGCTCCCATGATTTCTTCCTTGAATGTGGGGCCTCTGATCTTAACACTGGCCGACGCAGAAAAGGCATCCTTCGCCACCAGCGGAGGCTTCATTGAGGTGATTGGAAACATCGTCACGGTTCTCGCAGAAACCGCAGAGCCGGCATCTGACATTGACACGGACCGCGCACAGAAAGCAGAACAGCGGGCACTGGAGCGCCTTAGAAGTGGATCTGGAGACGTTGACCGGATCCGGGCAGAACGAGCTTTGGAGCGTGCTCGTAACCGCCTCCGCGTCAGCATGGCCCACTAACCTTATTCACAGTCTTCGTGTATAGACTCACCTTGTTATTGGTCCTTTTGGGATCCGCTGCGCCGAGTAGTACTGCGCAGTCCGACTCCACCTGGACTACCGAGGTGCAAGGATCGGTTTCCTTTACCCAGGTTGGATTCCGGCGATGGCACGATGGCGGCGTAAGTTCTCTTGCATTGGGGACAGGCATCCATGCTCAGGCAACCAGGATTTCTGGAAGAGCCCCACAGGAGCATGAGGTCCGCCTCGCGTTTGGAATCGTAAAACAGAATGGGATTGAACTGCGCAAGTCGGAGGATCTGATTCATGTGCGAAGTGCAGTCAGCTTTTCTGAAGTCCCTGTCTTCGGGCGGCTAAGTCCTGCTATCACGTTCGATTTTCGATCCCAGTTTGCGGATGGCTATCAGTACAACGAGACAGACTCGGGGACAGATGCTCTGAGAATTTCTGGATTTTTATCTCCTGCAACCTTCACGCAGTCCATTGGCCTGGATTACCCAGTCAAGACCTGGCTTGATCTGCAACTGGGGATCGCTGCCAAGGAAACCATCGTCACCATTCGCAGCCTGCGCGGTCGCTACAAGGTATCCCCGGACACACCTTTTCGCTGGCAGATGGGGATTGCGGGGCTGTTCATTTTTGATCGAACGATCTTCCCCAATGTGGATCTGAAGTCAACTCTGACCCTCTTTATTGCTTTCAACCAGCAATCACCTGACACGATCTGGGAGACCTTACTGACCATGAAGGTGAATTCATGGCTTCAGGTCAACGCGGAATACACTGCACTCTTCGACAGAGACCTGTCCCCTTACATCCAGCGGAAGCAGTCCTTGGCCGCCGGGATCTCATTCAAGCTTCTGTAGGCTCTGGAAGCAGACGCCAGACCACCCAGGCCATGAGAACGACTGCAATGGTCGCTGCAAGCACATTGTATGGGAAGCCCGGGTGTTCATAAAACCACCCGGCCGCAGCCGTTGCCACCCCCAATCCAAGCTGCCCGGATGCAATGGCCAGTCCCATCATGGAACCCCGTTGCGTGTGTGCTGTGAGTGCCGTCAGCAGTGCCATGATCGGCCCGGTACGCATGGCCCCCAAAATCAATATCACTGCAGTGAACACGGCCGCACTAGTAAATCCTCGCACCCAAAAGGTCACAAATGGAAGCACAAGGGTCAGAGCCCCGCATGCAAAGATCAAGATTGGCTTCCGTCCGAAGCGGTCCGAAAGAACTCCACCCGAGGTCGTCCCTACAACAATTCCGATTCCCGCGATCACAAACAGCAGGGCCAGTTGCTGTATCGAAATTCCCACATCCTCTTCCAGCCATTTTGGGAAAAAGAACAGGAATACGCCGAGACTTGCAAAGAGAAGGAAATAAATTACAACCCCTGCACACGGCCCTCGGCTCTGCAAAAGTGTGGCATAGGTTCTCAGCACAGCGGGAATGGAAAATGGCACCTCATCATACTTCACGTTGGACTGCGGCAAATACCACCAGGCCATTGCACTCGCCAAGACCATCAACCCACCGAAAACAATGAATGGAGTCTGAAATCCATAGGCGTTTGCTAATAGAATCCCTGCTGGCATCCCAAGGATCTGACCACATGCCACGCCGGTCAGGATCCACCCGGTGGCCCACCCGCGACGTTTGTAGGGAAAGTAGTCACCCACAAATGCGACCATACTACCACTGTATACCCCTGTCGCCATTCCAGTGAGCGCACGCATGACCAAGAGTGACTCGTAGTGAACTGCTACTCCATGTAATAACAGTACCGCAGCAATGAGGGCGGTTCCGACAACTAGTACACGACGTCGTCCTACACGATCAGAGATCGGGCCTACGATCAGTGTGGAGAAAGCTAATACAACTGAATAGGCGGTGCCCAAAAAGCCAAGTGCAAAGTCTGTCGGAGGAGTCCGATTGAGGAGTTCATCCTGAATGATTGGTAAAAGGGGTGACACAATAAAGAGCTGGCAGCTTACGATGAACGCAGTCAGCCACAGCGGAGCGATTATGAAAAATGGATGGAGCCTGTCTTCAAGAACGGGAGTATCCAATGAAATTTCTTTTGTCACCGTTGTTGGAATTATATAGAGTTCGGTTGACAGATGGTACGATTACAAACACGCAGGATTACATCCATCGACTTGAATCCCCACGCCCGCGAGCATATACATGCCCAAATCTACGAAACCCATTTACTATTCTTCCCGAACTTGATATACAATCAAGAAATCCTCCTCTTTGTCATCCACGGCATAGTCCCCGCCTTGTTGAATCACACGTAGATTCGTGTTGGTAATGAGTTGGACTCGGCCAAAGAAATGTTGATGCACCATGCATATATGTCTCCTCTGGCGAATCCGAAAGCTCAATGTTTGTCTAGCATACCAACTATTCGACTCACCATAGTCTGATTCCCTTACTCTACAGCAGTGTGACCATTTTAGTGAAAAACATTCATGCTTCTTGTTTGAAAAATCATCCTCAACCCTCTAATATCATTCTTGAATCAAGAAAAAGAGCAAATTACCTCGTCTGTGTCCCGCGAAAGTTACCATAATTCCGTGTTTTTCCTGATTCCTGGAAACCAGATTCTGGTAATGACGAATATTCATCAATTATTGCTTTGGCTGACTCATCAAGACTAGGAAGCAGTGTTTCTCGGGTGATGTTGACTAAATCGAGTTGATGCAAAATTCTCTCCTTATCCTTTGTTGTCGGTATCTCCCAAGTGTGATGGCCATAAATCGGAACCCCTGAGGTGAAATTTAGAACCTCATTGCGTTCAAATCTTTCGTGAAATGCCGAGATAAGGAAGGCACCGGATTGCGCCTGGATGCGCTCAAAAGATTGCTCGGGCTCTACAACAAATACCCTATAAAAATCCTTAGGGTCAATGCGATCATCGAAATATGGCTTTTCCTCTCGAATCAGCTGGTAAAGACGGCGCAGAGCATCCAGGTAAGTATCTCGATAACTGAGGTATGACTCCCTACCCTTTGTGCCTTGCGGCGTCCAACCTAATAGTATATTTTGAACTTCCCGTGGAAGTTTAGCAAAATTGGCAATAATTGATACCGTATCACTGTTGAAGGGTTTAACCAATTCCCTGGGCAAGGAGAATACATGTAATATCCCGGGGTTTGGTTTATTGTAATCTGCATCTAGACAAGACCAGAACAATGCTACCAGTGGATTACGTGTAATATCAAGGAGTCTGGTTTTGAGTCCATGGTGCTGGGCGATCACCCATTGGGCCATAGCTGATCGGGTGCCTTCAAAATCTTTTGGCCGCCTTGCCATGAGGTCGAGAAGCATTTTCCCCTCGTTGGCACGGAGCCTGAATTTTCCCTCTTGTGATTGTCGCATCACTGAGGGTCGCAAATCCCAACCACTTACGGCCTCACCTCGGAAAAACAAAATCGCATCGGGGAGATGCGATTTAATAACTCTGCATGCCTCAAGAAAATCTTCTATGCATTCAACGGTAGCAGTAGAAATCCATGTTTCCTCATAGGATGGGAATGACATATGCTCGGGAAACATTAAAGCTTCCCAAGGCCTTGACCCTCTTAAATCTGTACCCACAAGGTTAGCCGTTGTAAGATCTACTCCTTTAAGAGATATATTTGATAAGCGAGCTCCCTTGAAGTTAGTATCATAGCTGAATTTCGCATTTGTGACATATCCTCCTGAAAGATCTGTCCCTTGAAGGTCAGCACCCGTAAAGTCAGCATCTTTAAATCTTGAATTAGAAAGATCAGCCCCCCTTAGGTCGGCAAAGTGGAACGTCGCTCCCCTGTAATCTCCTCCATCATCAAAAGGAAGACCCGCTAAAATGGCCTTACTCAAGTTAGCCCTATTGAGATTAATTCCGGGAAGAGAAACATGGCCATTGTTATTCACAAGTCCCGCGTTATGGCACTCCCTGTATATATGCACACCTGAGAGATCTGGAATGAAAGGTTGGATTGCCCGCCTTTTGTTCCAACTAGAGACTCCCTCCAGGATCCATTGGAGATGCTGTCGATTCGCCATGTAACTTTCTGATTTATTTCGCTATGTTCCCACTCTATACTCTGCTTGTATGCTGATAAAAACTTCTCGGACACACCAGGGGTCGAGACAAGGTGCTATTGCTCGCACCAGCCATTCTCTCGACCTTTCCCATCCCGAACTGACTTAACCCGAGCTCATTTGATCTTGCAAGAGCAACGTAGTAGACAGCACAAGAATGAGACCCCCTAATCCTTCTAAACCGTACGGAGATTGTCACCAAATGCGTTTCGAAGTGTCCAGTTTTTCGCGGTGCAGAGGGCCCGTCTGGACAAGATGAGTTGATCCTCTGGATACCGTTCAGCCAAGATCCTAACGTTCTTCTCTTGCAGCTCAACATCAAGGCAGAGAAGCGCGCCTTTTCCGTTGCCGGACAAGCGGTAAACCGTATTCCCCGGGAATCGTCTCTTCATGTGCTCAAGTGTGTAAAACAGACCATAGCCGTTTTTCAACGAGATTTCGGTGATGATGTCAGCAATCTCATTTTTGTCAAAAATTCTGGGCTGGCTGGCGGTCTCAAGATGCTTCCTCAGTGCGGCTACATTTTCCTTCTCTGACTTGGATGGGTCGAATTCAAAGTGATTTTCCGGAAAATAGCTTTCAGTGAGACGATAGACACGAAAGCCCACGTCAAGTATACTTCCACTATCTTCAATTCTCCTCCTCCCCGCTTTCTCCAAACGGTCAATGCAGAGTTCCGCAATTGTCTTATGCCCAGCTTTGTACGCGCTATGCTTTTCGTTAATGCGTTCGGGAATTTGAACCAAGATGAATCGTACATCTTTGTGACTCTCAGAATTCATTTCCATGATCGCCTGACCTGCCGTACCGGACCCAGCAAAGAAATCTAAAACTAGATCTCCGTTGCCTACAACTCCGGTCATCAGGCGCTTTGCAACCTCAACAGGCTTGGGATTTTCAAAGTGAATCCCCATCTTCTTTAGTGAAGCATCATCACTAGATCCGTAGTACAGCAGGGAAGCAAGGTTCTCCGACATATTTTCCTCAAGAATGTATTTGCGTCGGGGCTGCGTAGTCTCATTTACTCCAAACACAATACGGCCTTGATTCAGAAGTTTCTTCATGGTTCCTGGTGGATTGCGCCATCCTTTGGCGGGGACGGGGCAAGGTTTGCCCACTACGGGATGCTGCAATGGCATAAAGTATTCCCTCGGTGCCTGCTTATTGTTGGGCCAGGCCATGGATACCGTCTGAAAAACTTTGCCTTCGTCGTCAATGTGTTTGTATGCTGCTTCCCCACCAGACAGAGCTGTACCCTGCGAGGCCAGCCACTTCTGATAGTCCTGATTCGCATCCTCCAGAGTATATTCTTCTTCGTAATCCTTTGTCTCACTTAAGCCAAGTATACTTAGAGCCTCGGATACACGGGGTGGCACTATTTTCTGACCGACAAAGGAAAAATAATGAGCCGCCTTTTTCAACATGATTTCGGCATTTCTCTTGGGGACTGTCAATTCGTTGTGTTCTCTGAACGAGGCCAGATTTTTTGCAAATAGAAGAATAGATTCGTGCTGATATGAAACCTTCCCGCTGTCCCCTTTTGGGTTTCTTTTGTCCTAAATGATTTCACCAAGAAAGTTTGTGTTTCCGAATACATCTTCAAGCAAGATGCGCAATCTATGCCCCTCGTTCTCATCAATATGAATGATGACCACCCCGTCCTCTCGTAACAGACTTCTTGCCGCGTACAAGCGTGATTGCATCATGCTCAACCATTCAGAATGCCTCCTACCGCTGGTTTCGGCCAAAGCAACTAGCTTCACACCATCCTTGATTATTCCACTTTTCTGCCAATATGCCTCCCTCTTCTCGGCATAATTGTCTGGGTAGATAAAATCGCTGCCGGTGTTGTAGGGGGGATCAATATAGATGCATTTTACCTGTTCAAAATAAGTAGATTTCAAAAGCTTCAGGACTTCAAGATTATCACCTTCAATGAAAAGGTTCTTGGTCTGATCATAATTTACACTACGCCCTTTGTCAGCAACTAGGGTGGCTCGGCTCGGTGTAAAAGCTCGGTGTTTGGATTCTTGCTTCCCCACCCATTCAAAGCGGTATTTCTCTATCCCTCTAATTTTCTCCGAGGGAAAAAGTTGACGTACTGCAGCTTCATCGAGTTGCCCGTCTCCATCAAATAGGTCAGGCATAATTCGACGTAGTTCAGCAAGCCTCTCAGCATTCATATCTGGACTTGTGATGTTGATTCTTGGTACTTGATTCTCGGTCATACTGGACTAGCTTACTGGTCAAAAAATTTTTCTCTGACTGCCTTAAAGGCTTTATCATCAAAAGCTTTGGTATTGTTAACGGGGGCCAGATAGCTTCCCATTCCTAATGCCTCAAAGTACTTGATAGCGAATTGGATTTTCATCCGTTCATCCGGTCTCAGTTCGCACAGCTCGCTTGTACCCTTGGTTTCGACAACAAAATAAAACCCATCCTCCGCATCTGAATTGCCAAGATTTCGCTTTTCCATTACCAAAGCAAAATCGGGAGTGTAATTGCCAATCGGCGTTGGGATTTTGTATTTTTTGGGCAGTTTCAGAAACAAGCGCACGGTTGAATGATTGTCGAAAATGATCGCCAAATCTCTTTCTACATCGGACTCGGGAATGATATGGTCATAGAGACCGCGCTTCGGAGTCGGTGTCAGTTCACGCCTAGTTTCTTCCTCGTCGCCGAAGAATTCTTGTAGTGGTAGGATTGTGCCCGTCTTCTCATAGCGAATAAGTCTTACCAACTCGTGGCCTACAATCCGTCTCAAGCTTTTCGTGGCCTCCGCCATGAATTTTATTGGATTGCGAGCCAGCATAGCCAGTTGTGCATCCGGTAGTCCGGTTAGAATTGCAGCAATGGTCGTTGTTGCAAGTGCAGTATCGCGAGACAGTTCGTCAACCACATTGAGCGCAGCATTTTGGCCTTTAATGCTGACACGGGTTGCTCCTTCCAGTTCATCTTGAATCACATCATTTTTTATTGCTGACCATCTGTGTAGCGAAATGTTTAGCTCATTTTTTGCAATTCCTATCTCAGATAAGGCCTTAATTCCTTGCTCAATCAGACTTTTCTCACGAAAATGAACCATACACCGCGTTTCGGCGGCAATTTGACCCCAAAGACGCTTGAAAGTTTTTGATTTAACACGGTTGTCATTACGCCTGATTTTGGCTGGTGTGCGGTTCTCATCTCGCATCTCTGGTGCCTCTGCATGTTCGCCTAACTCCTCACGTAACTCGGTCTGATAGGTGATCACGAATGCCTGATAGCTCTCGTTCGGCACCACGGTCAAACGATTAATTTCTTGACCTTCCACGGTGCCCTCTGGATCACGATAGCGCCTGCCATCTTGCCGAATGCACAATCTAAGACCGCGCCCAATCTCCTGGCGCTTCTTGATCTGACTGATACTCTGATTGAGAGTGCAGATGGTGAACACATTGGGATTATCCCATCCAACACCTAGGGCAGAATGTGAGAAAATGAATTCAAGCGGATCATCAAAGGAAAGTAACTGCATTTTTTCCTTTAGAATCCGGTCATAGATAGCCTTACTGGCCTCACTTTCCATGGATTTTACATGATCGGTGTATTTGCCCTCACGAGTCTTCGCAAAGTATCCTCCATGGACTGCGTCAATATTGGTAGGATTCTGGCGATACTGCTGCTGGTAAAGGTTTTTGTACTCCTCCACAAACAGACGACGAATCAGTCCATCTGGCTGAATATAGTTGGCTACCCGATCAATGAAGAATAAGACAAGAGGCTTGATCCCCATAGGCACAAGCTGTTTCTTTCTACGGAAATGATTTTGGATTGAGTGGCGAATCTGCTGACGAAAAATTTCTTCCTTATCGCTGCCAGTCGTGCCTCCCTCATAAATCCGTTCACCGTTGTCAAACTTTATACAGCCCTCTCCACCAAAAACATCGGCCGTCCTAATATCTTCAACAATCCAGCCCGTATATACGGGGTTGTTGGTTTTCTTCACCAAGTCGTCCAGACGCCTAACAGTGACGGCCTTTTCCTTGACTTCTCCATCTTTCAAACGAACATTTAATAGTAGACTGGCTGTGGGACCTCCCTTGACAAGATTAAGACGACGGAATTTGATGGCCACATTGCTTTGCGTGTCGGTCTCATGGATAGAGAGAACGGCGATTTTCTTAACCAGTCCACTGTTATAGGCATCATAAGGTGTTAGGCGATTGATAACGTTTTTCGGGTGTCTGTGGGTCGCCGAATAGCGCAGTTTGAACAAAGGATTAAATGCGGCAAGCCGCTTCTGCATGTTCGGGGTATCCATGCCTTCCTGTGGCTCATCCATAATGATTATCGGCTGCACTTTTTGAAGTTGCTCTAACAGGTTTCCACTGTCCCGATCCTCGGCATTGATAATCTTGTTGTCACTGTCAAAAGCCTGCTTGTTCACCACTATGACGGACAAGTGATTGGTCGCGCAGAAATTCAGCACGTCAGACAAACGCCTACTATCGTACTTAATAACGGATGCGATCTCTCCGTAAATTTCCCAGAAATGCTGACGGGTATCACGCAAGGCGGCCAGAACACCTTCGCGGATCGCCACACTTGGCACCACGATCATGAATTTGTGTAAGCCGTATTGCTTATGAAGCTGGAAGATGGTCCGTATATAGACATAGGTCTTGCCCGTGCCGGTCTCCATCTCAATTGAAAAATCTGGCTCGTCGGTAGGGGCATATTCCTCTATATTTCTCTCCTCCGCCAGCTTGGCTACATTCGTTCGAATCTTCTCTGCATCTATGTACAACACGTTACCGGACACATCGCCTGCCCAAAGTTTTTCCTCCTGGTGGGTATAGGGAGCTCCTTCAAATACACGGATCACAGCGTCAACAGCGGCTGACTGGTGCTTGAGATTGGGTTCAAAATGAATGTGCATTGATGAACTTCTTTGCCATATTGTGTATGCTGACATCGTAGCCAACAAAAACCATATTGAAACTCATATTCTGAGGAGTATTTTGTAAAACTCTTCTTATTGCAATCAATGGCCCAGCTACCTAGGGCATTCATTGTCTAGTTGCTCTAGATTACATGAATAATTGGCGTGTGTTTGCGGTTTTTCGAACTTGGACGAATTGCTTCCAATTCCGACTTGAATGCAACGTATCAAAAATTTTGTGCATCGCTCCGATCTATGAACCTCACCGGTACGTGCAAAAACTACATGATTAGTTTTGGATCTAAACTGGACATGCTTACGAAACCCTAAATGCTCAACTAAACGCCCAAAATACGAAGTATGATTAGATACATCGGTCCATTGCTCTATTCGCAGCTACATGTACACTCAACTTTTTCGTGATATCTTCGGCTGTGAGCGGAATTGAAGATAAATCGCGAATGTGTGCTTTCCTAATCTTTTATAGGCAAGACCTTGATCGAAATAGACTTGGTCTATCCTCGGTCCGTGATGCTCTGGTATAATTCCTGTAATCTGTACGGAGAATCAGGCAAGAACCCGCGGATCGGTCGTATATTGGGGGCGTTATCGGAAGGTCATATACATCATGCGATGGATTGAGCGTCCCATCGAAAATCCAACCAATGTGCAGGTACTCAGTGATGCACTGAATTCATTACCAGAACCGCTCACACGCTTTTTGATTCTGCGCGGAGTTGATTCGCTAGATGCCGCGCGAGGTTACTTTCGTGCAACCAAAGAAGATCTTCACGATCCACACCTCTTGGCAGATGTGGACTTGGCTGCTGGGCGGATCGCGCGTGCCATCACAGAAAAAGAGAATGTCCTAGTATATGGGGACTTTGATGCCGATGGCGTGACTTCGACCGCACTCGTTCTGCAATTCCTGAAATCCCACGGGATTACAACCGCGTCCTACATCCCTCATCGCCAAAAAGAAAATCACGGATTTCACACCAGCGGAGTGGAACTGGCACGCGCAAAGGAATGCTCACTCATCATTGTCGTAGACTGCGGCACCAACGATGAGGAGACCGCACGACAGGCAAACAAGGCCGGGATTGACCTCGTAATCTGTGACCATCACGAGAATGAGGACAAACATCCCATCTGTCACGCTCATGTAAACCCGAATCGTAGAGGCTGCACCTACCCTGTCAAGGAGATTTCTGCCTGTGCGCTGGCCTACAAGATGATTCAAGTTACCTTTGAGGCCCTCGGCAAACCCGCCCACCTCGCGGACCAGTACCTTGATCTTGTTGCCATCTCCACGGTATGTGATATCATGCCCTTAGTTGGAGAAAACCGCGTTCTGGTACGGGAAGGGTTAAATCTCCTCCGCACATCAGAGCATCCCGGACTCACCACTCTTGTCTCTGTTTCAAAATGCAATCAAGAGCATCTGACCGCTACCGATATCGGGATGCAATTGGGGCCCCGACTCAATGCAGCCGGCCGACTGGCACATGCAGATCAGGCCTTAGCACTGCTGATGGTTGATGCGGAAGACGAAGCGCAAAAACTCGCCAAGCAGCTTGATGAGCTCAATGTGTCCCGAAAGACTCTTGCGGCAGAGCTACGCCCGGTGGCCAGCAAGCTCGCCCGAACACAACTGGCGGGTGAACACACCAGCGCCCTGGTGCTCTACCACCCGGATTGGCACCCTGGAATCCTGGGCTCTGCAGCCTCCCAAATGGTTCGAGAATTTGCCCGGCCAGCCGTGATGCTGACCGATGTTCCGAATTCGGACGGTGAGGAAATATTTGGCAGTGTGCGTACTTGGGGAGATATCCATATGCTGAAGGCTCTCACCGGCTGCCAGGACCTGTTAACTCGATTTGGAGGTCACGCAAAAGCGGCAGGACTCACGCTGAAGAAAGAAGATTTGCCTCTTCTTAGAGCACAACTTAATACTGAGGTGCTCTCCCAGATTGGAGATCAGAAGATTGAGACCTCCTTGGAATATGACGCCCGATTGCCCATGGAGATGATCCCGGGGAAATTTGAGCGTATACTCAAGCTATGCCAGCCCTTTGGCAAAGAAAATGAGGCTCCCCTGTTTCTTATGGAAAACCTGCATCCGACGTCTGTTCGTCTGCTACGTGGAGGGCATCACCTCAAAATGAAGCTGCGGTCCCCCGATTCTTCCACCGTCATGGACGCAATCGGCTTCCATCAGGGTCAGCACTACACGGTCGCAGAAGAAGCCCATGTACAACAGACGGGCCTAGACCTTCTGTGCTATGTGGAAGAGAATAGATGGAACGGGAGAGTCACCACACAACTCCGCATCGAAGCATTCCGTGCAAACACTAACTAAATCATTATGAAATTCCTTGTCTCTTTTTTGCTACTGACTTCGTTCATCTACTCTGCCGGGGCGCAGCTCTACAGTCCATCCGAGTTCCTGGGCTATGAAGCAGGGGAAGACTTTACGCCTCATCACCGAGTCACGGACTATGTTCGCCATGTTGCAGAAACTGCCGAAAACGTGGTTCTCGTTGAGTATGGTCACACATACGAAGGTCGTGTGCTGCAGTATTTGATCCTCTCTTCTGCTGACAATCTTGCGAATCTGGAAAATATTCGCACGGCAAACCTCCAGCTTACCGGACTCTTGGAAGGAACACCGATGGAAGATATCCCTGCACTGGTTTGGCTTAGCTACAACGTTCACGGTAATGAATCTGTCAGTACCGAAGCCGCTCTGGAAGTCATTCATACACTGGCCAGTGGCACAGATCCCGATGTTTCAGCATGGCTCGAAAATACTGTGGTCATCATTGACCCATGCCTCAACCCGGATGGACGTGACCGTTATGTCCATTTTTATCACCGAACACGGGGACGGCACCCGAACGTTATTGAGGAAGCCCGCGAACATGCGGAACCGTGGCCTGGCGGACGAACCAACCACTACTACTTTGACCTGAACCGGGATTGGGCCTGGGGAACACAGATGGAGACGCGCCAGCGACTGCAACATTATAATCGCTGGATGCCCCATGTTCATGTGGACTTTCATGAGCAAAGCGTAAACAGCCCCTACTATTTCGCTCCTGCAGCAGTGCCATACCATAAAGATATCACGCCATGGCAGCGGGAACTCCAGGACCTGATGGGAGCCAATCATGCCCGGTACTTTGATCAGGAGGGATGGCTGTTCTTCACGAGGCAGGTTTTTGACTTGTTCTATCCGGGCTACGGTGACACATGGCCCACGTTCAACGGTGCAATTGGAATGACATACGAGCAGGCGGGCTCTGGACGCGCCGGACTCGGGATTATTACAGCAGAGGGAGATACTCTGACCCTCGCTGACCGGATTGAGCACCACTACACCACGAGCCTATCTACGATTGAGGTTGCGGCAAACGAACGGGACCGCATTGTCGATCAGTTTACTCAGTACTTCCGCAATTCTGTTGCCGACGCAACCGGAGCACATGCGGCGTACTTGATCCGCCGGGCAGGACAGGAAGATCAGGTCCACACAATCTCAAACCACCTAGACTTGCTTGGAATCACGTACGGATTCGCTGCGACGACCGGCAGAGAAAACGGGTTTGCCTACCACACAGGGGCCCGGGAAGAACTGCAGGTTGAACCGGGAGATCTCGTCGTTCCTGCTGCACAGCCAAAAGGGGTACTGGCCCGTGTTCTATTCGAGCCGGAGCCGGAGTTGGAAGATTCGCTCACGTACGATATCACCGCCTGGGCCCTTCCTTATGTCTATGGTGTGGAAGCCTATGCACTGGATCGGGAAGTAACCTGGGAGACGATTGCTCCGGTGCCTGCTGCCAGTGCTCACCCATCTGAACCCGTTGCCTATATAGCAGAGTGGAAAAGCTTTGAAGATGCGCGGCTACTTGCAGATTTATTGCAAAGGGGCGTGAAGGTGCGCTACGCAGAGGTTCCCTTTGAGGTCAATCAGCAATCCTATGACGAGGGGACACTGATCATGACGCGCGGGGGAGCAGGAGCAGCCTTTGATTCCCTCGTCATTCAGAGTGCACGACGCACAAAGCAGCAGGTGGATGCCGTTACCACGACACGCGTCACAGAGGGTGTTGATTTTGGTTCCGGGGATGTCGTCTTCATACGAGCCCCGCGGGTTGCCATCGTTGCGGGTACACCCATCAGCCCCTACAGCCTCGGACAGCTGTGGCACTTCTTTGACGAGCAACTCGAATACAGTGCCACCCTCGTAGATAGTGACGACTTTGGAGATCTACCACTTTTTCGCTACGATGTGATCATCCTGCCCTCTGGAAGCTATAGCGACATACTGGACGAGCGCCGCCTGGAAGAAGTCCGGGATTGGATCCGGGAAGGGGGGCGACTGATTGCTCTCGAAAGGGCAGCAGCTTTCCTTGCAGACAAGGACGGGTTCGGTTTGAAACGCAAACCCGACGATGCGGACGGCGCAGATTCACTGGATACGGAGATCCAGCCCTATGCTGACCGTGATCGGCATGAAATCACTCAGGACATCCCCGGGGCCATCTTCCGTACGGAATTAGACACAACCCATCCCCTGGCATTTGGGTATCCGCGAGACTACTTCACATTAAAAGTCAACCCGCGTGCATTCTCATGGCTGGAAGATGGATGGAATGTCGGCGTTCTTAAAGAAAATAGCCTGGTTGCAGGGTTTGCAGGTACACAGGCGCTCGAACCGCTAGAACAGTCGCTGATCCTGGGAATGGAATCCATTGGGAGGGGCGAGGTGATCTATTTTGCCGATAATCCCATCTTTCGCGGCTTCTACTACCATGGAAGACTCCTGCTGGCAAATGCCGTTTTCCTCGCAGGACAACGGAGTGTAGCAACATTTTAAAGTGAGATGCCCCGCGGGTACATTCTCCTTTGCTTGTTTTTGGGTTGTATGTGTGTCCAGCGTACGTACAGCCAGACGATGCCACTCAAGGGAGTGGTCTGGGACGCACCTGAACCTCCTACCGCCCAGGATTTTCTAAAAATTCACGAGGCGGGCGTGGAGGCCATTCGATTGCCCGTGATCACAGATCGCAATCTGCTCCATGTTGCGGATACCCTCGGACTACAACTGTTCCAGGACCTGCCCATCCGTTTCCTTCCCGCACCCGCACTCCTTGATACGCTTGAGTATGCGAAGAACCAGTTGAGTCTTGCCCGCCAGACGTACCACTTGTATCGGTCCGCACATCACTTTGGAGTCTCAACCAAAAGCGACACCAGCAGCCCGCAGGCCTGTGAGTACTTCGAAGAGCTCGCTGCATGGGCACCGGAGCTCACGCTGTACTATACGTCTGCATTTATAGCCGATGACCAGTGTTCCTCTGATGTCGACTTGGTTCTGTTGGATGTGCGCAAAGAACCTGATCCTGTTACTGTTATAAAGAATTGGTCTCGTCCCACACCTGTTGGTTTTTCGAGTGTAGGACAGAAAGTTGATCCCGACAAGTTTGGGCTTTATCAGGTGCACTCGCCCCAGTCGCAAGCACGCTTCCTGGAAAATCACCTGCCACGACTGCTCGAAACCACTGCGGAGGTCATTTTCGTTTACCGGTGGCAGGATGCCGGCAATACCGCATCACAGTGGGGCCTGATTGATGCATCAGGACAAGAACGACCCGCATTCGATGTGCTGCGGGGCATCTATACAGACGCGCAGCACATCTTTGCATTTGATTTTGGGGATCGACCTCGCCAAGCAGTTCCTTGGCCACTAATCCTGAGCTGGACCACCTGCCTGCTGATCGCGCTGTTAGGTCTGTGGTATGACAGATTTCTCATTTTGGTTTATAAGTATGCCGCAGATCCATGGGCCAACCGGGACGCACTCTACCGTAAAAGTGTGCTTCCCCCAGATATCTCGCTGATTTATGTCGTCACACAGGGAATCCTGCTCTCTGCCGTGGTATTGATCCTGGTCGAGGCGTTCGGTGATCTGCTCTTGGTTGAGGCGATCGCTGCATTGATGAGCCCCTATATTCTTGACCAGGTCTCCAACCTGACCTCTAACTTTTACCTGCTGGTTCTCGTTGTGATTGCCCTCTATCTGATCGCCAACCTTATTTCCTACTCACTTGCTGCGTTAATTGCACGACGACTGCATGGGATAGCCGTAGAAGATTTTTTCACCATTAATGCTATGAACCATACGCCACTGGGAGCAATGCTCCCGATGGTCATGATCGCCCCGGGGCTTAATCGCAGCCAGTATGATATACTGGCGATAA
Organism: Rhodothermaceae bacterium; assembly: GCA_009838195.1. NCBI lineage: Bacteria > Pseudomonadati > Rhodothermota > Rhodothermia > Rhodothermales > Rhodothermaceae > Rhodothermaceae bacterium. The sequence goes on from VXSC01000007.1 coordinate 68,196, forward strand.
TTCTTGCTTTTAGTTGGGCCTTTCTGAGTATCTTCTGCATCATTCGCGGTGCTCGAAGTTTTGCGACTTTGACCCGCCGTGGGTTGGTCAATAGCGGAACGTTTGGCGTGATCGCATTACCCTTACTTGTGCTTGCAGGATTGATCCTGGTGCTCTGCCTCCCCTATACCCGGGAGTACATCATCTTCTGGTGGAACCTGATCTTCAGAGCGTAGCAGAATCCGTCAATTCCGCCCATACGCAATCTGCAAAATCATAAAACGGCTGCTTTGCGTGAAACCAGCCAAAATGTAAAACAAACGGAGTGACCTTCATCCGGTCACGTTTTCGAAGCACCGTAGCAGCCAATCGAATACAGAACTGGCGGATCCGGGGATTTTTGATCCCCCGAATTTCATAAATAAAGCGATCCGTGTAATAGTCACAGGTAACCCGGTCGAATTTCTCGGTATGCTCCGTCATGCCTACAATGTAATCCAACTGGGGGCTGTTTGCACCCTGATACCAGTGATATACGGGGAGCCCCATACGACTCATGGCCATTGCAAGACTCCATTCACAGGACTCTTCCGTGCGCCCTTCCAGGAGCCTCGTCCGAAAATGCGTCTCCGAAGCATGCGAATGAAAGTCAGATGCCAGTTCGCATACGGACCGGGTGACTTCAGGATCAGCCGCATACATCATGCCCGCCTGTACGCGAGGCAGATGCGTCAATCCGAAATGGGTCAGGGTACGGCGGCGGCGGTCGCGAAAAAATTCCAGGATAACTCCGGCGTTCTTGGGACCGCCAAAATAAAAATCGGCCCTCTCAAGCCCGGTAGCCGTGAAGGGATAGACGGAAAGCTGCGTCCAGAGGGGGTCAGGATTCCGACACCAGATCATATCACTGTCAACATACAGACTGCGCTCCCAAGGCTTGAATTCGTGAAGATGATGCTTGAATCCGTTGATTGAGCACCTTTTGTCTGGAAGCTTGCTCACACGCGCGAAGAGGCCCGTCAGGCCCTTACGCCGAAGAAGGTCAATATGTGAGTCCGTACAATAGAGAGCTATGGGGCGCACGTTATCATAGCGGCGAAGTGTAGTAACCGAAGCAATTGCATGCCGCAGATACGCCTCCTTTCCATAGGTATGCAGAACGTATCCTTCTGTTGTCACAAAAACGAATGCTTAAATCTGCAATAAGATACGCCTACTTGCTATATCGATCGGTTTTTTGATGAATCCCGGCTCTGCTGGACGAAAGAAGGAGATGGATGTCCCATCTACGGATCCCTGACTCGCTTGAAATACGCACCCAAATTGCACTATTAGAACCGCCGATTTTTTTGGAAGAGGGGCCCCTGAATACAGAGGATCAAGCCCGCGGTCATTGGGGCACTGAACTGCTTACGGCGAAGGGGCGCTGCCGACAAACCGCACTCGCGACCCTCTCAGCATCTGAGATTCGCAAAGTGGACCTTTTCAAGGCGGGCAAAAGAGTTGGACAACAGGACGCTTACGTCAAGTCGCACGCGTTAACTACTCTGTCGTTGCAAGTCTTTTTCGCAGACTCTGCATGAATGCATCAAAGCCGCGCTTGCGCACATAAGTCTGAAACGACACCGAGTAACCCTCGACCGTTCCGACCCCATCAATGATGATGTCATAGAGCCACCACTTATCTCCTTTTCGGTGCAACTGATACGATACTTCGACATCAGTCCCCCGAATCTCTGCGACGGTGCTCACGGATGCCTTGTTGTCCCTGACCACCACGGTCCCAATGGTGACCGGGGCTTCATATACAGACAGGTCGCCCAATGACTGCGAACGCACAATCTCGCCAAAGACTTCGACAAAATCCTGGCGCTGCTGCACGGAAATATCTTCATAGTAGCGGCCAAGCGAAAGCCGCCCCATCTCCTCGAAGTCAATCTGATCATTGATCAGCGAGCGTGCGACCTCCTGCAGAGCTGGATCTTCCTTCATCCCGCGAACCGCGGCCTTGATTTCCTGGTCACGCTGTGTGATGAGTGCACGAACCTCCGTCTCTGCATCCTGTGCCACAACCAGAGGTGCCCAAAGCAATAGGGTACCCAGTACCAACAGCAAATTTGATTTCATTGTACTGTTATTCAAAAAATGAATCTGTTTCATGTGTAAGTAGACCGGCATCTGCCAGAAGCTTCATAATCGCCATATTGTAGCGGCTGACCGCTTCGTAGTATTCGGCTTCCAACGTCAGATTTGTCCGTACTGCTTTCACCAGATTTTCTGTATCTCCCAAATCCAGATCGAAATTGATTTGTTCGACACGAAGCCATTCTTTACTGACTGCAAGAGAGCTATCCTTTGCAGCCAGCGCTGCTTCCTGAATAATCACATGTCGCCATGATTGTTCAAGCTCAGCAAGAACCCCCTGCTCAGCTGCAATGGCCAGATATCGCACTGAATTGTGATGTGCCTCCGCTTGTGCAACCCGTGCTCGGGTCTGTTTGAAGTTCAATTTCTGGAGCAATCCAAAGCCTGTTCGTGCGCTTGTACGCCGAAACCCATCACTGATATACGGATTGGGTTGCCGGAATCGATTTGAGGCGCCGCTGACGCTCAGCGTCAGTCCAAATGCACCTTGCGGATAATAGTCCGCTCTCGCTACACGAACTAATGCATCGGTTGCGGCCAGTCCCGCTTCTGCCTGGAGAATTTCCGGGCGATACCGAAGGGCGCTTTGCTGATAAAAATCCAGGCTCTCCAGGACAAACGTCAGTGGTTCAAGGGCATCACGCACAGGCACAATGCGCGTCGAATCTGCAACCATCAATTGACGACGCAATGCAGCGTGGGCGGTCTGACGTACCTGATTCACCTCTACGATACGCCGCTCATATTCCTGTTGCGTAATCAGCACTTCATAACGATCCGCATCATCAACTTCCGGGTTTCCTTCCTCAAGCAAGCGGTTGATTTCCTCCATGGCCATGGCGACCACATCTCCCGCCCGATCAACCAGTCGTTTCAACTCATTTGTCAACAGAACATTGTAATAGAGTTCTGCCGCGCGCAATGAGGCCCCAAAAATCGTCTCCTGAGCTCGTGCTTCTTCGAGATCTGCACTCGCAGACGCAGCCTCTACCGCCCCTCTCAGCGCCCCCCATGTGTAAATGGGTTGGACCAGAGACACCTCGGCCTGCGCATAGGGTCGAAGGTTGCCGTAGTCGTTGCGCACTGCTGGATCCAAATAAAGCTCCTCGAGTGGCACTTCATTTGGGTTTTCAATCCCCGGCACGACCGCCACTGCGCTGACTGCTGTGGCATCCGGGAGGATGCGACTGCTTTGTGCCAGTTCATAGCGTGCAGCGGCCCGGCCGACATTGGACAGAGCTGCCCGAATATCCGGGCTGACCTCTGCCGTCTCCTGAAGGACCATCTTGAGATCGATACGCAATGTGTCTGGGCTTGGCTGCGCCGCTGTAGCGTACAACGTAATCAGGGAGCAGACCCATATAAGTATAATTTTATTTCCCATCGTGACTATCAGGTCGCACTTCAACGCCCTAGGGTAACGTTTGAAGTAAGAACTTCCGCTAAATTTTCTGGAAGGACACAGGGTGACCTCCCCTTCATACAACTCCAGTCAAAATACTGTAACAACTCTATAGGAGACAGTGCGCGCACCTCGGGCAAGAGCCCAAGTGCCCAAGCAAGATACCCCACCAGATGTCGGCTTGGTACACCAGATTCTCGAAGTGCAGCCAACGAAAGCGATTCATCCCGTTTAGAGAGCTTTTCGCCTTTTGCGTTGAGAACTAGTGGACTGTGCGCATAAGACGGCCGCACGCCACCGAGTGCATCTACTAACAGCAATTGTCGTGCCGTTGATCCCAGAAGATCCTGCCCTCGAACGACCTCGGTAATCTCCATATGGAGGTCATCTACAACAACCGCTAATTGGTAAGAAAAGACTCCGTCTCTGCGCCGTAGAACATAATCACCAACCGTAGTGGCTACGTTTTCTTCCTGCAAACCACATACCTGATCGAAAAACTTAATCCGCTGATCAGGCACTTTTAATCGGATGGTTGCTTCTTTCCCGCCTTCTTCATACCATCCGGGGCGTACATCAGTCGGACGAAGACTGCGCGGATACATTGCGGTGTGCCCATGGGGTGCAGAGGCCAGATTCTGAACATCCTTTCGGGATAATTTGCAGGGGAACAGCATCTGTTGATGATATAGCCGATCCAATGCAGACTGATAGTATTTCTGGCGCAGCGACTGCTGGTAGGGCTCGTGTGGCCCTCTAATATCCGGGCCAGCGTCCCAGTCAAGCCCCAGCCATTTTAGATCATTGATTTGGATCTCCTTCATGCCTGGCACGGTTCTCGGCACATCCAGATCCTCAACCCTCAGTGTGAACAAACCCCCTGCATGCCTAGCTGCACACCACGCAACCAGCGCTGTACAGGCGCTGCCTACATGCAGATGTCCCGTCGGGGAGGGAGCAAATCGACCATGATAGCCTACAGACTGCATCCTATACTTTGCTGCGGTGTTAGACATGTTCTAAGGGAATCATAACCCCTGGACTCCATGGAGTCGAAGAAAAAAGAAACTCCGCTCGCGCTTTCTGACCTGGTCAATGTCGCAATTGACGATCTTGGCATAAGGGACGACATCGACGAAGCACAGGCCGTCAAGGTCTGGCATGATCTTGCAGGCCCGGTTATTGCCAAGGTCACCGAACGTGTCTGGACGCGTCGAGGGAGAATGTATGTTGAATTAAACTCAGGCACATGGCGGCAGGAACTGCATATGCATCGTGTACAGTGGCGTGACCGGCTGAATGAGGCATTGGGTAAGCGTATCATCCATGAAATTATTTTCCAATAAGTCCTTCAGGAACATCTCGATCATACGCGCCCTGCATGAATTTGTGGTTTTCTGGCGGGATATCTTCTGGAAAACCGGCACACAACCACGCATCATCGTCTGGAAAGGTCGCAGAGGCCAGGCCAGGTCCTATCGTGAGTTCCGTCCAAAACGGTTCCGTCTTCGCTCCATATCCCTTGTCGCACTGTTTATCTATACCTCCGCAGTGACGGGATTTGCACTCTTTTTGTTCTGGCGTGGACTGATCCCCGGCCTCAACATCCAGGAACTCCATGAACGCACTGTTTCGATCTCTCTGCGATTGCAGGAAGTCGAAGACTCCCTCAACGCGCAGACCCAATATCTTTCCAATCTTCAACGTCTGTTGTCCGGGGATACGAACTCTCTGCTCACGGATTCCGCTTTACCGACAGACCTGCCCGGCACTTCGCTTCAGGACGCAGCCGGCTCGCTTCCAGCCCCAGTCTCCATCTTGGCAGGGAGCGATCAGTGGCCAGCCATGCCGGTCATCGCCGGTGACCCTGCTGGAGAGATTCCTCTTACATCTTCAAGCAATTATCTGGCAAGCCTACAATTGCCCGCACTGCCACCGGTGCAAGGGTTAGTCACGCGTGGCTTTAACGCCAAAGAAGGACACTATGCGGTTGACATCGCAACGAGCGAAGGGACGATGGTACGCTGTATCGGTGATGGATACGTTATCTTCTCGGACTGGACCTATGAGGGAGGTCATACGATTGCCGTCCAACATACCGGCGGGTACGTTTCCGTCTATAAGCATAACCAACGTCTTCTGAAACAGGTCGGAGACCGGGTCCGGGCTCGGGAGAGCATTGCAGTCAGCGGAAATTCAGGGGAGTATTCTTCGGGGCCCCACCTTCACTTTGAACTGTGGAACAATGGTCTGGCACAAAACCCTGCCAACTATCTGATCGGCTATTAAGGCGCTTTTGGGCAGTTCTATCTCGGTAGAGGAGGATGCTCACTCCAGCGAGGCTTAAAGGATGCGATATGTTCATGGTTCTGGACGAACTCCATGTCCGTTTTGCGAGTTGTTGTCCCACGTGACTCCACCTTTTACAGCATAAAATTTTCGCCATAATGGTACAATCATGTACATAGTTCCCTATTTTTCCGTATATTTGCGTGAATCCAAGCCAGTGATTCATGTTGCAAAAGAAAAACCCCCTTCCCTCAGGATTAAAAGAGTCCATAAGTGCTGCAAATTTAAATATCATTTCAGGTGGGACCGACATCAAAGGCTCCTTGGAATCCACCTCTGATACGCGGCTTGCAGGCAGGCTTGAGGGAAGTATGCAGATTGAGGGAACAGTCGTTATCACTGAAAACGGGATTGTGGACGGATCTATCCACGCGGAGAACATCAATGTATCCGGTTCAACAGTGGGAGACCTTGTTGCTACGAAGAAGGTGCTGTTGACCGACACTGCGAGAGTCAAGGGAACCATCTATGCGGAACGACTGGTTGTTGAAGAGGGAGCCATCTTTAACGGTGAATGTCAGATGGGACACAAGTCCGAGGCGATTTCATCCAAGTTCGTGGCAACATCCAATGGGGCAGATGAGCAGTTGGCAGAGCGGCTTGCGTGACGCCTCACCCTACCTCAGCCTCGGCATGCAGTTGGGCATGACCATGGCTGTATTTGCAGTCGGCGGCTATCTCTTGGACCGACTTCTCGGAACCACCCCATGGCTTATCCTGGTGTGTTCTGTCATCGGGATGGTTTGTGTGTTTGTGCGGTTGATCCGTATCGCGAATCATCGTGAATAGAGGATTACGATCTTCACGAAAAATTCATCTCCATTTTCTGATCTTGTTCGCACTAATTTCGTAAACCCTAGTTTAAGAGAGATGAGTTCGGAATGGAGCAGCATGGTGGCTGGGGTATTGCTGGGGCTATGTTACGCAGGTGCCAACGTGCTGGTGATTCGAATTGCTCAGAATACATCAAGGTTTGTACCCATTGTGATTGGTGGAATGGTGCTGCGTATGTTCGCAGCCCTTACTGTTTTAATCATCGTTATTCAATTGTTTCCTGTTGTACTTCCCGTGTTTACGGGCACCTTTTTGCTGATCGCTCTGATCGGGCTTTTCGCTGAGGTTACCTGGTTGATTCGAAAAAAAGCCTGATGCGTCCAGTACGCCTTTTGACTTACTTATTGTGCTTGAGCGTACTTTGGATACCCTTGACTGCCTCGGCTGCCGAGGACGGGGAATTTGATCCGGTTCACCATACTGCAGACGCATATTACCTTGACTTCCTGCCCATTGGTAAGGTGGAATTACCTCGGATTTTGATCCTCCGCAGTGAGTCGACCGGCTACTACGTACGTGTATACCGAACAACAAAAAGTGCTCTTCGCTCCGGCGAATTGGAGGCCAAGATTGAGACGGAGGAGGGTACCAAGACCATGTCAGGGCAGGACAGCCTCCAGGTATTGATCGCTGAGGGGAAACATCTGGACGCCAAACTTAGCCCTGTCGAGGGGAATACGATAGTCCTCGATTTATCGGTGACCAAGCATCTGGTATTTGCCCTACTCGCATCAGGGATTTTACTGGCCATCTTTGTGCAGTTGGCAAACCGGTATAAACGAGGCATAGGGCGCACCAGTGCTCCCCAAGGGCTCGTACACAACCTGTTTGAAACCCTGGTCATTTTTGTTCGGGACGACATCGCGATCCCCAACCTCGGCAAGGAGCATCACCAGCGCTTTTTACCGTATCTATTGACAGCGTTTTTCTTTATCCTGACCTGTAACCTGTTGGGGCTCGTGCCGTTTGGTGCAACCGCGACCTCCAACCTGAACATTACAGCAGTTCTGGCCGCGTTTACATTCATATTGACGCAGGTCAACGGATCCAGAGATCATTGGCGGCATGTATTTTGGCCTCCGGGAATGCCAGTTCCAGTCAAACTTCTTTTGATCCCAACCGAAATCATGGGGCTTTTCACCAAACCGGTTGCACTTGCGATTCGGCTTTTTGCGAATCTCACCGCCGGCCACCTGGTAATTCTCAGCCTCATTGGTATGATTTTTACGTTCACTAATCTATTTGGGGAGGCCGTTGGCTACGGTGTCGTACCAGTCAGCCTAGGCTTCACCTTATTTGTGATGTGTCTTGAAATACTCATTGCATTTATTCAAGCCTATATCTTCACTATCCTGTCCGCACTGTTCATTGGGATGGCAATTGCCGAACATTCGCACAGTGAGGCTCATTAAGCGTATACACGACTCTTTAACTATTTTCTATTCATGGAATCACTTGATCTTGCTCTTGCATACCTCGGTGCCGGTCTCGGCGCCGGCCTCGTTGCTATTGGAACCGGACTCGGCATTGGTCGACTAGCCGGACCAGCTATGGAGGGCACTGCCCGTCAGCCCGAGGCAACCAACGACATCCGAACCAGCATGATTATCGCGGCCGCCCTTATTGAAGGGGTTGCGCTGTTCGGATTAGTCATCTCCTTTATCCTTGCCTTTAAGTAGACGTTTATCATGGCGCTCGCCGCAAATCTACTGAGTGCGAATGTCGGTCTGGTCGTCTGGCTGACAGTGGTATTTCTGGCCCTTTTGCTCCTACTTAAGCGGTATGCATGGGGGCCGATCACCACGGCTTTGTCTGAGCGTGAGGAAACTATTGCAGCTTCTATAAACCGGGCCGAGGAAGCTCTTGCAGAAAGCAAGCGCTTACAGGAAACCAACCAACAGGCTCGACGCGAGGCAGAACGGGACGCACAGCGACTGCTTCGTGAAGCACGCGAAGAGGCTCAGCGAATTCGGGATCAGGAGGTGCAGCGTACCCGCGAAGAGATTGCCGCCTCGCGTGAACAGGCCCAAGAAGAGATTGAACGGGACAAGGAACGCGCTCTGCAGGAGCTTCGAAGTGAAGTTGCTGACTTGGCCATCCTTGCCGCTGGAAAGGTGCTCCAGGAGAACCTGGATACCTCACGCCAGCGTGCGCTCGTTGACAATTTTATTGACGGTCTGACTACGACCGAAAAAAACCAGCAGCCTCCCTTTCAGGCATGACCTCTTCCGTGGTTGCCCAGCGCTACGCACAGGCGCTCTTCAACGAGACTACAACAGTCTCCTCGGTCACTGATGATGTGGCTCTGCTCATCCAGACTTTGAGCAATTCTTCTGAGTTGGAACGGTGCCTGAAAAGCCCTGTAATCCCCCGGCACAAGAAATCTGCTATCCTGCAAACCCTGTTTGCTGAGTATGTCCACGCGGTGACACTGCGTTTTCTGCAGATGCTGGTTCAGCGAGGCAGAGAACCGCTGCTCAGTACAATCCTGGACCGGTTTCTGGTCCTGAGTGACGAGTCGCAGGGAATCACTCCGGTGCACGCCCGTGTCTATTCGGAATTGTCCGAGGATGAGCAGGCCCGCCTGCAAAGCGTTCTGAGTACGCGACTAAACCGTACCGTGCGGCTTCAGGTGACGGAAGATCCAGCTCTGATGGGTGGGATTGTGTTGGAAATTGGAGATACGGTGTATGACGGGAGTGTGCAGCATCAACTCTCGCTGCTCCAGGGGCGCCTGCATGTACAGGCCTAATTTTTAATTAAGAAATGACAACAGCTATACGACCAGATGAAGTCACAGCACTCCTCCGGCAGGAGCTCGGTGGCTTTGAGTCTACTACGGATATATATGAAGTGGGCACTGTCCTACAGGTAGGAGACGGCATCGCCCGGATCTACGGTCTGTCACAGGTACAGGCTGGAGAATTGATTGTGTTCCCTGAACGCGATGTGACCGGCATGATCCTGAACCTGGAAGAGGACAGTGTAGGGGCGGTTCTCTTTGGAGAGGTGCAGGAAGTCAAAGAGGGCGATCAGGCGCGTCGAACCCGCCGGATCGCGTCCATCCAGATGAGAGAAAGCATGTTGGGACGGGTCATCGATCCACTTGGAAACGTGCTCGATGGAAAGGGTGCGCTCACCGGCGATACCTGGGAAATGCCCCTTGAACGCAAAGCACCCGGCGTCATTTATCGCCAACCCGTATCCGAACCCCTCATAACCGGAATCAAGGCGATTGACTCCATGATCCCGATCGGCCGTGGACAGCGGGAATTGGTGATCGGTGACCGGCAAACGGGCAAAACTGCTGTGTTGATTGATACGATCATCAGTCAGCGTTCCACCCATGAGACCGACGCACCGGTCTACTGCATCTATGTTGCGATTGGGCAAAAAGCTTCTACAGTTGCACAGGTTGCCCGCGCGCTGGAGGAAAATGACGCAATGGAATACACGGTGATCGTGAATGCACCGGCTTCGGTTGCCGCTCCACTCCAGTTTATTGCACCGTTTGCTGGTGCCTGCATCGGTGAATATTTTCGGGACACGGGGCGCCACGCGCTGGTCATTTATGATGATTTGTCCAAGCAGGCCGTGGCGTACCGGCAGGTTTCTCTTTTGCTGCGGCGTCCGCCTGGGCGTGAGGCCTACCCGGGAGATGTATTCTACCTCCACAGCCGCCTTCTAGAGCGTGCAGCCAAGATCACAGCAAGTCAGGAGATCGCATCACAAATGAACGATCTGCCTGATTCGCTAAAGGACAAGGTCCAAGGAGGGGGGTCTCTGACGGCGCTGCCTGTCATCGAAACGCAGGCTGGAGCCGTCGATGCATACATCCCGACCAATGTAATTTCCATTACGGACGGGCAGATTTACCTGGAACCCGACCTGTTCAATGCGGGCATCCGCCCGGCGATTAACGTGGGGATTTCTGTGAGCCGTGTCGGTGGCAGTGCACAGATCAAAGCAATGAAATCTGCTGCAGGGATGCTGCGGTTGGATCTGGCCCAATACCGGGAATTGGAAGCATTCTCAAAATTCGGATCCGATCTTGATCCTGCGACACAGCGACAACTGCGACGCGGTGAGTGCCTTGTGGAATTACTCAAACAGGGACAATTCGCACCTGTACCTGTCGAAGAGCAGGTTGCCGTAATCTTTATTGGCAGTGAAGGCCTCCTCGATACAGTGGCTGTGTCTGACATTGATCAGTTCGAGGTAGAGCTCCTTGAAAACCTTAGAGTTCGTGCCGCGGATGCCCTTGCCAGCATTCGGGACACCGGCGCGTTGACCGATGAAGCCAAAGAGGCGTTCCGCCAAGAGGCAAAACGACTTGTTGAACTTTACGCTGCAAAAGCTTGATGGCAACCCTGCGTGATATCCGGACGCGTATCGGCTCTGTCCAGAATACGCAACAGGTAACACGGGCCATGAAGATGGTTGCGGCAGCAAAACTGCGCCGCGCTCAGGAAAGTATTTTCAAGACGAGACCCTACGCTTATAAGATTGGCGAAATCATTGAGCACCTCAAACGTCAGGGCGCAGTAGAGTCACATCCACTGCTTCGGGAACGTGAAGAAGTGAAGGGGGCACTGATTATAGTCGTTACAGGAGATCGCGGACTGGCGGGTGCCTTCAACAGCAATGTGATCAAAACTGCTGAATCACTAATTCACTCAGATTATTCCGAACTCTATACAAACGGGACATTACAGATTGTTGGGGCAGGACGTAAAGGAGCCGAGCATTTCCGTAAGCGCGGATATAAGATGGCGGCAGACCTCAGCGATGTATTCAGAGAGTTAACGTTCGATACTGCCCTCAACATTGGAAGCTTAGCGATGGAGGGCTTTCTGGAAGGAGACTGGGATGAAGTCAGGATCGTCTACAACGAATTCAAAAACACCATTGCCCAAAATCGGATTGCTGCTCCGCTAATTCCAGTACCTCCGGAGCAGTTTCGGACACCGGTGATGCTGCAGGAAGATTTAGCGACCCCGGAGATTCAGGATCGCTACCGAGCGGATTACATCTTCGATCCAGACTCTGCAAATATTTTAAATTCCCTCGTTCCACGATTCGTGAATTTTGAGATCTGGCGTGCTTTACTGGAATCCGCCGCTGCTGAGCATGGGGCGCGTATGGTTGCGATGGATAATGCTACAGCAAACGCTACGGAACTCCTGCGCTCATTACGCCTCCAATATAACCGCGCCCGTCAGAGTGCAATCACGACGGAGATCCTAGAGATCATCAGCGGCGCGAACGCGCTAGAGGAGGGCTGATTGCTGGCAGTTAGTATTTCGACGGTTGACCGCAATCTACCTGATTCCAACCATTCAATCAGATCATCTTAGAGTGTAAACTGCATTGCGCTCACGGGAATAGTCTGATTTACTGATTTAAGTGCCCTAGAGGCGCTGCGTGTAATGAGTGGCGAGGTTTTTTCAATGGATTTCGCACGGAACCCGACCAGTAAAACGCTTTGAATGCATATGCGTTAAACGTGTCCTCTTGATGGTCCTTGGGAGAGGTGGCCGAGTGGCTGAAGGCGCTCCCCTGCTAAGGGAGTATGGGTTAACAGCTCATCGTGGGTTCGAATCCCACCCTCTCCGCTTTTGCCGGATACGGTTTGCCTACAGGCGGAAAAATTGAACCCCGGAGGGGTGGCAGAGTGGTTGAATGCACTGGTCTTGAAAACCAGCGTGCCGCAAGGTACCGGGGGTTCGAATCCCTCCCCCTCCGCACTGTGCCGTAGTCCGAAGAATGCTCCCCGGCATATGGTTCACGATGAGTGAGCCACCCCATTTGGCCACCAACTCAACAGTCCGGCACGCCCGGACTATGTCTTCTCCCCGGCATGAATGAAAATGGACTGAACTGAAATAGAGTTACCTAATTCCCTGGTATAGTAGGACGGCCGTCAGATAAGGCTACGGGGCGCTATGTAT